>CACXDE010000085.1 GCA_902766305.1 uncultured Ruminococcus sp.
AGAGCAGTATTTATTATCCGCATTGTTTTCTGTACCGCATCTGCTGCATACAATTGAACTGCGGTTTACAGACAGCGGCATGGAAGTATTGTCCGGCTCAGCAGATGTATTATCACCCTGATTTTCTGAATAGCTGTTATCACCGGGGAATGATACCTTTTCAAATTCTTGTGACGACACAGGAGAAGGAGCTGATTCAGAAGAAGCATTCTGCGGTGAATAATAGTAACTGCCATAATAATCAGCGGCACGGGAGTCGGCATTCATAAAAAGATTTGTACCAGCGGTACTGAACGACTTCTGAGCTGCGCTTACAGCAGCAGTATATTGTTTAGCCAAAAGAGTGCCGGAAAGTACGGCTGTCACACTTGAAAAATAAAATGCTGCAAACATTATCTTAGCAATGGGCATAGAATCCACTATAACATATCTCAGCGATGTATTGAAAGTACTGTCCGACTCAAACAATCCGTTTTTAAAACCTGAAATAAAATAATACGTGGTTATACCGAGAAGAACGAATGAATAGATGACAGATATTACCATAAATACTTTACCGAAACGTGCCTCAAGCTTTTTGCACTGAATGGTAGCTATTACCGAACTGCAAAAAACTATGCCTGCGCCTGCCCATAAAGCTCCAAAAAGCACCGGCAGACCTAAAAGCAGTATTGAAGACATGATTTTTCCGGTATCCGGATTCAGAGTCATAAGCTGATCCGTAACAGGAGAAACAATTGATCCGAAAATACTGAAGGTTGACGAAACCGCTGTTATTATCAGAAATATTCTGATAATATTAAAAGGCAGAGCAGTCAGCTCATATTCCTTCGACCGTATAACTACCCACAAAATAACAAACGCTATAAGGGGAAAAAACAATACCAAAGAGTACAGTATCTGAAGAACACCCTCTCCTGCACCCATGAATGTATTCATTTCTTCTTCAGCCTGAGTTGAAAGAACAGAGCTTATCGACTTTATATTTAAAAAACAGGCTGCGCCGAATATCATAGAAACAAGCAGCACCGTCATTGCGATAACAGCTGCGCCAACCGGCTTTGATGACAATGACTTTTTTATGAACCTTGGGTTGTCGGCAAACGGGTTCATCTGCGGCATAAACATAAAGGTATTATTCATTACAAACCTCCTGATTACAATAATCTAAAAAAATACGTTTTACAGCCAAACGGCGACCGACTGATCGCCGGCCGCCGGTCAAGACGGTATTATTGTTTCCGTTTCATCCTTACTTGAATCACCGCCGCTTGTTGTTATAACATCCTCAGCGTCAAAGATGAGTACTTCTATCTCTGCCCTTGTGTATGAATTGTTCATTTCATTCACCTCCGTCTAACAATCAACCATATCTTCTATACATTACCAAGCTCTGCAAAGCCTGAAAAATAATTTCCAGACATCCTGCGTATAATTATATCAGATTTTTCCGCACATTTCAATACTATTCGCACTCAAAATTACCAATATAATGAAATTTAGTTTTTATCCGATTCAACAGCAGCCTGTAACATCGCAGCGGCAACCGGTATAGCCGCCCTGTATCCGGAATTGCCGTGTTCCACGATAACAGCAAAAGCATACGGATATTCATCGTCCATAGAATAGCCCGTTACCCATCCATGAGCGTCCTCACCGCTACTGCTGACCTCTGCTGTTCCGGTCTTTGCGCATATTTTCAGGTTTGTTCCGAAAACCCACTCTCCATAGCTTTCCTCAACACAAGCTCTCATCATTTCAGAAATGCGGTCTGCTATATCCCCGCTCATCATCTGCTTGGCTTTTTCTGATTTTTTATCAGCGGAAGGAACACCGAACTGCCCCGAAATATTCTTTACAAACATAGGCTTCATGGGTGTACCGCCTGAAGCAACAGCGGCAGATATAACAGCCATATTTATAGGCGTTTCCAACACTTTATACTGACCAACACCCGACCAGCCCAGTTCATTTACGCTTGCCTTAGAGACATCATAACTGCTTTTACCGATATTAATACCATCCCACTTATAGCTTCCGTTAAAGCCCATCTTCTCTGCCTGTTCTGTCATATGCTTTTTTCCCACATCAACAGCAACATTTGCAAAAAATATATTGCATGATGTTTTCATTGCTTCCTTAAGATTAACATGACCGTTTGGCTCATAACAGGTAACAGGCTTTCCGCCCAGTTCATCATAACCATTGCAGTCATATTCAAAGGAGTCTATATCGCTTTTGTATTGAAGCGCCGCCGCCGCTGTAACAATCTTGAATGTAGATCCGGGCGGATAGGCTGCGGACAAAGCCCTGTTAATATATGCGCCGTCATATGCGTCATTTGTTTCTATATCCTCCGGAACGTTCATAGGATCATACGTTGGTGTGCTTGCAAGACAGAGAGTCTCACCCGTCTTATAATTGTAAAGAACAGCCGCGCCCTTATTATACCCCAGCGCTTCATATGCCGCCTTCTGCACCTTGCTGTCAATTGTAAGAGTTATATTCCTTCCGCTTTTATACTGCTCCGGAAGTCCCAGACCAAAAATGAAATTATACCCGGAAAGATCGGAACGGTAAACAGTCTGAATTGCCGTTGAGTTATTTACAGTGCTGTCCCCCACAACCGGAAGACAGGCGCACCTTGTTGAATAATCTTCATTGTACAGTCTCTGTCCGTTTTCTGTATACGCAAGGACAACACCGTTCCTGTCAAGAACAGATCCGGCAAGCTCTATACCTTCGTTATCCGAGAGATGCCAGTTTGTAGGCATAGACGCCCACTCTGCCGAATGAATTACAAGGTTGAACACAAAATATGCTATTCCCACAAAAAAGGCTATTGTCAGCAGCAGTACGGGGAAAGCTCTTGTTCTTGTTTTTTTCATAGCTGCCTCCTTGATTGTTAATTTTTCCTATCATGTTTCAACAGCAGTATTGGAGGTTTTATTTTCCTTTTCCGGCTTTTTTGATTTTTTATGCCTGTGAAGGTATGTCCTCTCATCCGCAGCCTTTATAAAAGCCAAAAGCCCCCAGCATGATACCATACTGCTGCCGCCGTAGCTTACAAAGGGCAGTGTAACACCTGTAAGCGGAAGAATATCAGTCACTCCGAAGATATTCAGCGCCGACTGGAATACAAGAAGTCCGGCTGCCGAGCAGGCTGCTATTGAATAGAAGGTCGAGCGGCTTCTTGTTGTAACACCTCTTGCATACAGCATAAGACCGCCTATAACACCGGCTATTATAACAGGAATTATAAGACCTATCTCCTCACACATAAGGCAGAAAACAAGGTCGTTTTCCGATGCAAACAGATTTTGCAGATAGCCCTTTGACAGACCCAGTCCGAACAGACCGCCGCTTGCGGAATAGATAAGAGAATTTACCTGCTGATAGCCTGTAGAATCCGCATAATCCCATACGTGTCCCCATACGGCAAATCTGTCTGCTATATACGGCTTAACGGAAAGCATTATTACTACCCCCAGTATAGCCGCTGTAACAGCAAGTATAACAGTCTTTATATCTCCGGAACGCATGAACGATATAATAAGAAATGTCACAAAGCATATGACAGCTGTGCCGAAGTCGCTCATAAGCACTAAAAGCCCGACGCTTATCGCTGACACAATAATAAATTCTGTCAGACTCTTTTTTGTTTGCAGAACGTCAAGAGTAGATGCGCCGACAAATATATAGGCAATTTTCGCTATTTCCGAAGGCTGTATCGTAATAGGTCCGAGGACTATCCAGTTTTTAGCACCGTGAAGCTCCTTTCCTAAAACCAGGGACGAGGCAAGCAGAAGTATCGCCCCGACTGAAATAATTATATGCCATTTCATTACCCTGTCAGGTATCTCAATAAACCATATCATAAATGAATATATCACCATTCCGATAATAGTAGCCGCCAACTGCACATAAGCCTGATGTGTATCAGTATTATGCGT
Source organism: uncultured Ruminococcus sp. (assembly GCA_902766305.1). GTDB lineage: Bacteria > Bacillota > Clostridia > Oscillospirales > Acutalibacteraceae > UBA1213. The sequence continues at coordinate 3,954 of CACXDE010000085.1, forward strand.
TGCCGCAAGCATTATTCCAGTTCCCGATAACAGGAATGCAAGGGCTTCAAGCTCAAAATCACGTCTTTTAAAAATATTATATGATAAGGCATAGGATATAAACATGAATGCAATAAATCCCATCGCCGGAACAAGCGCAAAAGTGTTTCCCATATTGATAACAGCCTGTAAAAGCATCATCATTACGTATATTGATATAAGTCCGAGTATAACAGGTCCGGGTATTCTTTTGTTTTCTTTTGTGCTTCCGGGACGGTTTGCGGCAGTAAGACTTCTTCTCAGAACAAGCCTTGTATCGCCTATATTAATGATATCACCTATCGCAAGGGCGCACCTGCCGACCGTTTCTTCTCCGTTCACAAGGACTCCTGATTTTGAGCCTGTATCAGTAATGAACCATCCATCCTTGCGTCTGAGCAGAACAGCATGATCCTTTGAAACTGCCGGATCATTTATAACAATATCCGAACCTTTGCTCCTGCCTATTGAGTTTTCCCAAAACAGGACAGGATAAGATACCTTCCTGCTGTCGTCATCCAACACCACAAGGGCGTGTTCTTCCCGTCTTCCTCCTCTGAGCGAGGAAAAACAAAGTATAACAATTATCAGTGCCATGACAGGTTCAGCCACTCTCAACAGAAACGATACGATCACTCCGATATTTTCCATTAGATCATCCCTTTTTTACACTGTCAGATACAATAAATATTAAAAATTCTCCTTTTTAAAGCAGCAGACACAGCCAATGACCGTGTCTGCTTTTATAATAATTATTGATTTGCGAGGTTAGCGGCGCTCGACTCACTGCCTGATTCTTCTGTTTGTGTGATTTGCACCTTATTTATTACCTCATCGTTAAAATCTATTTTTACTTTCGCCTTCAAAGCGTCATAATCTTCTGTGAGCTTCTGCTCTTTCAGCTTTGATTCCATTCTGATCTGCCAACTCTTAAGACCTGTTCCCACATAATACATAATATGATATCCATAATCTGTCTTAACTATGCCTGAATCGCCCTGCTTACGGTTTTTATCGAAAAGCCAGTCATTGAACGTGGGTACCATCTGTCCTTCAACTACATTAGTATAAAGACCGCCGTTAGTATTTGAACCGGGGTCAGTACTATACTTATTTGCAAGCTCCGCAAATTTAGCTTCCGTTGTATCCTTTTCAGTCCACTCATTATATACCTTAGTGGCGTAATCCTTCACCTGATTATCAGTAACAGAAGACTTATCCTCTGCAAGTCCGGCGCTTACAACGCTTGAAGAGTCTATAAGTATATGGCGGACGCTTCTTGTGAGAGATTCATCTCTGTATATAGGCTTGGTGACAAGCACTACCTCAAAGCCCTTTTCCGTTTCATTGACTTTTGTATCTCCGGCTTTTCTTGAAGCGTCAAAAATCCACTTGTTCGTATCAGTTGAATCATCATAACTGCTCTTAAGATGAGCGCAGGCCTCTACAGTATCATTTATAGAGGAATTGAGCTTATCCTCCGTCAGAGACTCCTCGCCTGAGGTTTCAACATGCACAAGCTCCGGATTATCCTTAAGATATTTTGTCAGATAATCCTTAAACTCCTTTTCATCCTTACTGTTGGAAAGAGCGTTTGCATATTCTTTCAGTTCGTTCTTTGTTTTTTCATCAACTGCTGTACTTGTTTCAGATGATTCAGAGGATTCCGAAGAAGCAAATGCAAAGGTATACAGATAGTAATCCGCTACCTGATAGCTTGTCTTGTTATCGTTAAATTCCTTCTCATATTCCTCTTCAGTGTTCTTATATGATTCATAAAGCTGATTACGGTATTTCAGACCAAGAGTAGACATCTCCTGCATAGCTCTTACATCCTTTTGTGTTATACCGTCACCGTAAAGCTGTTTGAAATATTCGTCTACGGTCTTGCCTTCATCTTCTGCCATACTTTTGATCTGTTCAAAGCTGTCATCAAGAGTTTTAGTATCCTCCTCTGTCAGCTTAAGACCAGCCTGCTGGGCAGCTTCGGCAAATACCATTATCTGCGTGAAATACTCCTTGGTAGACGTTATGAAATAGTCCTTCCATGTAGTCTTTTCTTCCTCATTGTAATACTGTTCACTGAGATCCTTGCTGCTGTCTATAATCGCTGAACCGTATGTTCCTATAAAGCTTGTATAGTTATAGTTATAGAAATACTGAAATTCATCAAAGGACAGAGAATAATGCTCAGATTTTACAGCAACATCATTTCCAAGATTACTGTCAGTGCCGTTACCGTCATTTTTCTGTGATGAGGTGTCTGCCTTTGAGTTTTCATTTTCTTTTCCCATAAAATCACAGCCGCTCATGGGAACAGTCAGAAGAAGAGTTCCCGCAGCCGCAATAGCAGCAATCCTCTTTGAAATTTTACTTTTATGTTTCATACTTTTTGCTCCTTATGCCTTTTTTATACGGTTATTTTCTGCAAGTCAAGGAAACACTGAATAGATCCGGCTCTGAAACAGGATAACAGCCGCAAAGGGCATTTTTCACATATCAAAAAGCAAACATCAATTCAATCAGCTCTCCCCTTATCGTAAGTATAACACAATGTTTCTGAATTTGCAAGCCAGCGTGACGCTGGATCCTTAATTTGTGTTACAAAACTTCTATCGTAAGCGGTAATTTCGTCCGTTCTCCCGAGCTATCTGCAAAACAAATTTACCAGCCATTTCTTTTAAACGACCGCCAACAGCTTCATAATATGCGACCAGCGTGACGCTGGACCCGCACCAGTCTTGCACCACTTTCTTTAAAATCATCGCTTTTATGAATCACGGGCAGTGCCATTCCGTTATCGTAAACGGTAATTACGTCCGTTCTCCCGAGCTATCTGCAAAACGAATTTACCAGCCATTTCTTTCTTATTTCCATAAATCTGATCTGACCTTATCATCCGGAACATACAACATAAGGATCAATGTTAAGGACAGTTCTGATAAATGTATAATAAAAGATTTCACAGTAAAAGCTGAATAATATTGTATAAATTTGGCATATTTTTTCATTGATTCAACAAATTTATGTGATATAATATTGTTGAGGAAATGCTGTTCGGGGGGAGTTTTGGGATCCCCTTTCCTAAAACTTTAAATTATTTTATTGTTATCGGAACAGAACAAATATTTAATTCAGAAAGGATGATGCAATATGAGATCAAAAATCTCAACAAGGATCTTGGCTGTATTGCTGTCAATGTCAGTGACCGTTCCTATGATGCAGACTGCATATCTTTCAGTTTGTGCTGAAAGCAGTGCTTCAGCGTGGGTGGTCGATTACAACTCAGTCGGCGGAGGGTTGCCCTCAAAGGTTCAGACAGCTTTTGATAAGGCAATGGAAAGCTATAATGGTATGCCTCTTATACCGTTAGCGTGTTACGGTGATCAGGTCGTTGCCGGATCAAATTATTACCTTATATGCAGGGAAAATACCGGGGGAAACGTCTCAGAATGTAAACTTAAAAAGGTCGTTGTATATAACAAGCTTGACGGCACGGCTGAGATAAGCAGCGTTACAGATTTCAACATTGAGGACTACGCTAAGAATCACAGCTATTATATTCCTGATTATCCGGAACCGGGCAGTGCGGCAGTTCCGTCTGAGCTTCCAAGATGTGAGCTTCCGTCAGAAGCCGCAGCACCGTTTAATAAAATATTCCAGGGTATCTGCGGTTCTGAGTGTATACCGCTTGCATATTTAGGCAAGCAGACAACAGCTGACGGAACTGATTATGCTTTGCTTTGCAGAACAAATGTTGTTGTACCGGATCCGGATATATACATAGATGTAATTATAATCCACGAGAACACGGACGGCACTGCCTACGAAAAAAGCTCCTACTCGCTTATCGGATCAAAGTCATCGTACCCTGTGTATGATGATTATAACGGTATCAGCTATAAATTTGACGTTAATCAGTGCGGCTATGCACAGGGTGTAATAAGCTTTACCACTGAAAGCGAAGGCACATACAAGCTGTACTGGGCAGATGATAACAGCGCCCTTGCAGGATATTATCCTATCGCTGAGCTGAAAATGAAGACAGGCGTTGTAAAAAATGTTGTAATGGGCTATCATACCGTAATACCGGCAAAGGCTACAAAGATAATTGCAACAAAAGGATCCTTGAATGTCAAGGATGCGTATTCAGTATATAATATCCCCTATTACAGAAGACTAAGCAGTATGAGCGGCGATCTTCTTTATACATTCAGTACATTCTCTGATATACATATCGACAGAGGAAATTTATGGTATGTTAATGCGGATGCCAATTTAAAACAGGGACTGAGCTACAGCACAAAAATGGGATCAGATTATGTTGTTGTTTCAGGCGACTGTGTAGGAAATGATAAAGGTCCGGACGCTGAATGGGACGCTTATCAGAAGATACTCAGCAAGAGTGATTTTGTAAATCCGATCTGGGAATCTGACGGCAACCATGACCTGCGTCAGGGTGTTTCAAGCGGTCTCAATTCCTTCGTTCAGGCTACAGGTACAGACGGTTCAAAAAGCGGCAAACCGTATTTCTACACTATTGAATCCAATACAGGCGATATCTTCATATTTATGGCGCTTGAACTGAATAAGGATCCGAATAAGTATGATGAGTTCACTGATGAACAGATAAACTGGGTAACTGATCTGCTTGAGAGATACTATGCTGACAGAAATATCTTTATCGTACAGCATGCACCTGTAAATGGCTTCGGTGCGGGCGACAGAATGGATAATCCTTACTACGGCGGACTTATGAGCCAGTCCAATGAATCAACAAAGAAGTTTGTTAACCTGCTCAAGAAATATCCGGATGTTGTGTTCATGTCAGGTCACACTCATGAAGACTTTGCGATGGATTACAACTATTCTGACGAAAACGGCACAGCGGCAAATATGATACATACTCCTGCGCTTGCCGGTTCTAAAATGCCAAATTCCACTGATGACGGTCTTGACGCAAACGGCGGCAAGGGCTTCAATGCACAGGCTTACTATGTTGAAGTTTATGAAAACAACATAGTTTTCAACGGAGTCAACATAACGGATGAGCTGATCTATCCTACATACAGCTATGTAATGGAGGGTTCTCGTACTTCTGAATCTCCCAGATACTGCATAGACGGTACTATTGCACCAAAGAATATTGATGTTCCTGTTGCAGACGAGCTGGATAAGGTGTCATCCATTCTTTCAACCTATTATAAATACGCATCATATGACAGCTATCAGGCGCTTAAAAAGATGTATTACCAGTATAAGGACAAGACTATGGTGGATGAAAGCATCATAGATCAGTTTGAGAGCAAAATAGAATGGCTTTCAACCTATACCGGCGGTATCACATATCATACCCTCAGCGACAGATATTATTTTGTGAACAACAAGGACTGGAGTTCTGTTTATGCCTATGCGTGGAACAGCTCCAGTGATAAAAATGCCGCATGGCCCGGAGTTAAGCTTGACAAGGTCGGCACTGACGAATCAACGGGTAAGGACATCTACTGCGTTAAGTTTGACAGCAAAGGTCAGTACAAGAACCTGATATTCAACATCGGCAGCAACAGCAAGCAGACGGTTGATATTTCATTGGAAGAATATGGTTATAATTCCTTCAATATCAGCGGCAGTAAGGACAGCAAGTATACTGTATCAAATTTCCAGCTCAACAATGTCGAGGATAAAAGATACGTATTGCTTTATAACGTATCAGGCGAGCACAGCTGGACAGATATGGATAAGTATATGACGCTTGACAAAAACGGAAAGTTCAAGACTGTATACGACGCTTCGACAAGCAATTCATTCAGCTTCTGCATTTATGATAAGGTAACAGGCAAGTATTATGCTTTGTCTCAGGGTGCAGATTTTGCATTTGAAAACAACAAGACTTACAGTGTATCACTTGAAAAGCGCAGCGACAAAGGCAGCGCTGTTACATTCTCAGGTCTTGGACAGAACAAGCATCTTAATATTGAATTTGACGCTGACACACAGACAGTTACAATTCTTTGTGACGGCATTGAAGAACAGCCTCAGCTTCCTCTTGCAAATAATTCAACATTGAGTGTTGACGAAGTTAAACCGGGCAGCCAGGTAAATCTTACAGGCGCGGCAACCGGAGGTACAGCACCGTATAAGTTTGCATATTATTACAAGAAGCCCGGCAGCAGCACATGGACAAAGATACTCACAGAAAACGATTCAGCATATGTTGATTCGACATCCGCAGCATTTACGCTTACTGACGCCGGAATATACAGCGTAAGAATAAATGTCAAAGACAGCGCAGGCACAATCATTTCCAAGGACTTTGCTATGACTGTTAAGGGTTCTGAAGAACCGCTGAAAAACAATTCAACAATCAGCGCAGCTACAGTTGCACCTGATACAACAGTCAATCTTACAGGAGCGGCAACCGGCGGTACAGAACCGTACAAGTTCGCTTACTACTATAAGAAGTCTACAGAAAGCACGTACACAAAGGCATATGTGACAGCAAGCGGTTCTGCCTATACAAAGAAAACTTCTGTCTCATTCAAGCCCGCATCAACAGGAACATATAATGTAAGAATAAATGTCAAGGACGGCGCAGCTGATGTTGTCACCAAAGATTTTACAATTACTGTTAAATCAGATGGTTCACTGAAAAACAATTCAAAGATAAGTGCAGCAAATGTATCCGTAAATACGGCAATCACTCTTACAGGAATTGCAGGCGGCGGTACAGGTCCGTACAGATACGCTTATTATTATAAGCTTTCATCTGACAGCAGCTGGAAAAAGATCGTTACAGGAACAAGCTCTACATATGTTTCAGCTTCCTCAACGACATTCAAGCCGACAGCAGCCGGAACATATGATATAAGGATAAATGTCAAGGACAGCACAAATAATATTGTTATGAAGAATTTCACTGTTACCGTTACAGCTGGTAATTCGCTGAAAAACAATTCATCTGTAAGCTCTGCAAGCGTATCAGTAAATACAGAGGTTACTCTTACAGGCAAGGCAAGCGGCGGCACAAGTCCGTACAAATATGCTTACTACTATAAGAAGTCAACAGAAAGCTCATGGACAAAGGCATATGTCACTTCCAGCGGTTCAGCATACACAAAGTATGATACAATGGCATTCACTCCCACGTCAGCCGGAACATACAATGTAAGAATCAATGTCAAGGATAACAACGGTACAGGCACAGCCGTATCAAAGGACTTCACTCTTACAGTAAAGTAATACTAATATTCAGTTAAAAAAGTTTCGCTCAAGCCTTTGGTCAGGGGTTCGGGGGCTGAAAGCCCCTGATTTCTGAAAATCTGAACAGTTTACGGTTTATTGAATATCAGTATAACACCCTTGAATTTAAGCTCAAAAACGGATATAAAAACCGTCTTGATCAAGCGCATTGCTTTTTCAAGACGGTTTTTTTATTATCTTTAAAATTATTATTCATATTTTGCAAGATTGTCCCAATCTATCTCATCAGCATCAATATATCCGCTCTCTTCTGCATCTTCCAATCCTGCCGCCTCTGAAGGTGTTAATTTGGTATAATCCGGATCCCACGCAAGTATAATACGCCTTAGCATTTCAAAAGCAAGATTTCTTTCCTGCTCCGGTAACATATCAAGCATTGCTGCTATTTGTTGTGCCTGTGTACTCATGGTTCATACCTCCTCACTTGTAAATATCGCCCCTATTGCCAATTTCGTCAATGTAAAGGATTTTTATCGTTTCAGCTTCTGTCGTTTCACTTTTATTCAAATACCAGTAAATAACACGATAGCTGCCAATTCTTAAACGCATCTTTCCCTTACTGCTACCTTGCATAACTTTTATATCTCCCTCTGGCGGCAAGTATGTCAATTTTTCAATTGCAGTCCTTATTCTTGCAACAGTTGAATTATCTTGTTTAGAAAGAAATTTCAGTGACCTTTTACTATACTTTATCTTCATAATCCGCCCCTCTTTTGTCTCCTATCACAATGCACTCAGCAAGAGCGATTAACTGATTATTTA
>CACXDE010000086.1 GCA_902766305.1 uncultured Ruminococcus sp.
ACTGTTCCATGGAAAGAATTTGTGACTACATATTCTGCATTATCAATATATCCCAGCCATTCCCTCGGACCAACATCAAGCTTTAAAGCTCCTACACTGCCGGATTTAAGGTCATTAGGAATGTATACAATCGGCAATCCAGTCATTGCGGAAAGCTTTTTAGCAAATTTGAGCAGTTTATCTGCTTTTGTGATCTTATATACAAGAATATACTTTTTACCTGACTCAGGTGCCGCAGAAAGCTCAAGCCATTTTTCTTTTGAAAGGAGCAAAACAGGATCCGGATTCAGCTGCGCTCCCTTAATTCCAATATCCTCAAGAGCTTTGATGCCCTCCTGTTCACGTACAGATATCCGGCCGATGTATCCGGCTGCATTTTTGTAAAGCTCTGCATATTCTTCAGGGATTTTGTTTACTCCGATACTTGCGGCATAGCTGCATGTATGTTTTGACGGTTGTGTAAAGTCAAGAAAATAATTGGTATCCCTGCCTATGATAAGATGATTCCACACCTGATCGCTGCCTGTAATAAACGTGTCCGCCTCATCATTTGCATCCTTGATATTATCCGCATCATATCTTTTGGTCAGTCTGAGATAATCCTTACGGAATTGGTCTATCCGCCTGTTTTTTCCTTTGTACAGTATATTCTGCATCCACCGAAAGACAGACCGCTTGGGATTATGAATCAAATCATTAAAGTCCGGGCGTGCATAAGACTTATCTATACTGCTGTTATGATAGTCGAGTATCATCGTCTCCCCAAAATTCTGACTAAGATACTCCTGCAAAGCATAGGCCTGTAGTACGGCACCGTAATTATAGGCTGATTGAAATGTTAAGATACAAGATTTCATTCCTTCGCCACCATATTCAAAGAAGTCTTTTTATACATAATATCGCTGTTCTTTACAATTGCCAGCGAGAAAATGTAGATATAAAAAATGTAGTTATCGTATAATGGATTTCCGGAAAAGCCGTACACTACAAAGAATAATTGAACGAATAAAGCAAACAGCAAACCTGGCAGGTAATCATAGCAATGTGCCTGGCTCTGCCGATAAATCACTTTCAGCGAATAAAATACACTGCATAAAACGCACAGAACAAATATTATAAAGCCGAAAATACCATTTTCCATAAATACAGTAAGATAAATATTATGTCCTCCAACGCCTAAAATTTCATTAGCAGACGCAGTTCCTGTTCCAAACAGCGGTTTCTGTCTTATTGACATGTATATGTGATCATATATATCCAATCTGTTTGTAAAAAAATTGTCATTGTCTGTAAACCGTTCAAGAACAACTCTGGAGGCATCAATATTAATAAAAATATACGCACCAGCAATTCCCAGGATAGCTGTACCGATCAGAATTTTTATTACAGACTTATGCTTTGATCTTTTATAAACAATAAAAGTAGCCAAAGAAGCCAGGGCAGAAGCTACAAGGTGTCCTCTCTTTGCAGTCATCAACAAACTGAGGCAGCCGACAGCTATAAAAACAAAGCCTGTAATTTTTTGTAATTTGGTGGTAATATCACTTCGGCTATTGTAAAGAAAATACAATCCGCATCCGATCAATAAACTTGAAAAAAAAGCTGCCGGTGCACGGTCAGGAAAAATTCCGCTGTACATTCCCAGTCTTGCAGACCAGTAATTCATTTCATAAACCTGATCATATGTATACGGCAGATAGGAAACAATCTTACTGATTACATCAGGTACTAATGGCTCACAAATAACCAGCATAGAAAAAACAGTACAAAAAAATCCGATAAATGATACTGTTTTTCTGATATCAAATTTTCTGACACAGACAAGCATTCCAAATATTAAAGACAACAGGAAGGAAAGGACAAATCCGAAACCTTTTTGAAAATAAGGAGAATATATACAGCCGATAAACCAGATTATACTAAAACCAAAAAACAATACATCAACATTCTTTATAGAAAATTTGATTTTTCTTTTATTGTCAAGAACAGCACAGCCAAGAGCCATAACAGGTAACAATTTTGTTACTTCAGTTGGAAAAAAGTACTTACACAATGAATTTAATAAAAACATACATATTGCTAATTGTAATAAAACACTTGTTTTCTTATCTCTATTAGCGTGACTTATCATTTTATTCTCCTGATTATATGTTTTCGTATTACTTTCAGCACAATTCCTCACAAACAAACCTTACTATTATATAACCAATATAACCAATGAAATGCTGAAAATAAGATAATTTATCTATAAAGTATTTATAACCATATTTTAAGTGAGCGAAAATTACGCCGTTCGATTCAATTCAGCCCTGAAACAGGCGGCGCATAATGTTTGTCCATGAAAATTGTTCCTTAGCGATTGGCGAAAGCTGTGGTAATTCATCCTTGTCCAGACTATTATAATAATCAAAAATTTGATTTATATCAATAGCATCATCGTCATCAGAAACAGTTAAAGTAAAACGGGTATCATTTAACGGTGATTTTCCACTGGTAATAACCGGAACACCTCTGCAATAATATTCAATAATTTTTAGTGTAGTATCAATGTCAGCATTTCTTCGATGCAACGCAAGACATCCCAGACCTACGTCAAATTCATCATAAAGCTCATTAAGCTCTTCGGTAGTTTTTACTCCATGAAATGTAACATGCTTCAGCCCCATTTTATTTACCTTGTTTTTCAGCTCATTTATAGTAAAGCTGCTGCCTATCACATGAAATTCAACTGTCACATCATTTATCTGCTCATTGCACAGCTGCAATCCCTTTATTATTCTGTCATAGCCATGATAAGGATACAGGGTTCCGACGGCTGCCATACGAAAAACTTTTTTGTCTTCATTCCGTCTGCTCATATACTCCTTGCTGACAATGTCTTCTGTTTTTATGCCATTGGTTATCTCTGTCATTTTGCGGTATGCTTTTGCTTTTGTACTGCTTCGTATAACCACCAGCTTATCAATATATTTATATATCATAGACCAGAAAAAAATATCAATAGTTACCTTTGCTATGGCTCTGTATTTCTTTCGTGATACCTTTATCTGCTCACCAAAATATGGATAGGTTGGTATTTCATAATAAAGCTTTATGCCCTTTTTTCGGGCAGTTTTCAGGACTTTTATCAGTTTAAAGCTTGGTATCATGTGTCTGATATAGATCAGCTGTAAATCCGCACTGTCGATCTGTTTCAATATATAGTCCAGAAAATCTTCATCGCTGACAATTCTTTTACCGGTTTCATATTCTTTGATGCTTGCTTTTTTGCCTTTTCTTGTTACAAGGTCACAATCTCCCAATACTCTGCCTATTGCTTCAGCTTGTGCATTAACTTTTTTATAGATACCTTCTGTTTCAGACAGCTCCAGGTTAGCTACAAATAAGGCCTTCATACTTATTTTCCTTTATCATTTTTATTTTATTTCTTATTTTCCATAAACACCGCAGTCTGTATATCCTTCTCTTTATTTTTATACTCAATGGATATCCCTTACCCTGTCCGGCATCGGAAGCATTGTCTCCGTGCCTTTTATATATAATCAACGGCTTGTCTAGGAGCCTTACATTAAAATATAATTCAGCTACCGCCGCCAACCACAAATCATGCTCCATATAGTAGGTATTATCAGGGAATGGAAGCGCTGCTTTCAGCACATTTCTGCGGAACGCCATACAGCATCCCAGATATCTGGTTTTGATCATCAACCGCCAGAACCCCTTTTTTATTTTGAATGTTCTGAAACGGGACGGATCCAGAACATTTCCGTTTTCATCCTGGGTTATGCAATCTGAAACAACAAAATCTGCTTCCTGCAAAGCAGCTATTGTCGTTTGTACCTTATCAGGAAGCCATTCATCATCCTGATCAGACAAAAAAATATAGTCACCTTTTGCATATTTAAGCGCATTTTCAAAATTCCGGGCAAATCCATGATCCGTTTCATGATGATAAATTTTAATACGGCTGTCAGATAACTGTCTGACAATTTCCAGCGTCCTGTCTGTAGAAGCATCGTCAGAAATAATCACTTCATCATCTTCTGACAATTGTGATAATATAGATTTTAGCTGTGACTCAATAAACTTTTCTCCGTTATAAGTCGCCATACATACTGAAATCATTCGTTTTCCTCACCTTTTACCGTTTCCCACAGATTTGTCTGCAACTTGTATTGTTTTATTATTCTTGCCGGAACGCCGGCTATTACGCAATTATCCGGAAAGCTGCCTTTTACAACTGAATTTGATCCCACAACACAATGCTTACCTAAAATGGTTCCGGCTTGTATTGCTGCACCGTAACCAATAAAGCAGCCCTTTCCGATAATCGTTTTCTTTATATTATATCCCTGATCCATTACGCTTTTTTCAATATCCTGATAATTATGATTTACATTAGTTATAAATACATTCGGCGCTAATGTTACATCGTCGCCAATGACTAATTCACTATCCATAGAAATAATGTGGACATTTTGCTCTATAACTGTGTTAGAACCTATTACTATTGAACCATTATTCAGCGCTTCCATTCTCAATCCCGGAAATATCCTTGTACGGCTGCCAACACTTATTTTTCGTTTGCCTTGAATATAAAGCGGTTTTCCAAGATAAGACATATTACCGAAGTGCTTGAACGATAACTTTGAAAAAAAGCCTCTCATTATCCAAAAATACTTAACCGGATGCATAGTAGCTCACCTGTGACCTGTCATTTTGAAGCATTCTCAAGAATGCTCGTAATCTTTTGATTATTCCCCCATACAGCCTTTGAATCGTATGGTCTGTCCGGAAAGGCACCGTATTTAAGCCTGATATTATAATTGTTTTCTCTGATAAACCTTTCCACTCTGTCGGCAAGCCTTTCCGGTCTGCCGGAACATATGTTGATAATCCCGTTTATCTGATCCTGTTCAACAGCTGCTGCGGCTTGTCTGCAAAAATCAGTATAATCTATAAAATCATACTGATTCTTTCCCGTTGTAAACGGAAATTCAGCTTCTCCCCTTTTTTCAGCAGCCGTAATCTTAGAAAAAATTGAGTTTCCGTATTCAGAGTTGCCGACAATATAATAACCCCGAAGCCACTGAAAGCATACGCTATTTTTCTTAGCGGTAAGTTCTGTCAGCTCACGCAAAGCGTTTTTTCCTATACCATAAGGAATAGTCGGGTTACATGGAGTGTTTTCGTCTATACAGCCATCATAATGACCGATTTCGTGCATACTTCCCATAACAGCAACCCTCCTGATTCCTGCCTCACACATTTTACGGATGAAGGAATAATGTTTATACAAATCCTCAATATGTGCATCAGAATAATGCTGAAAACCATCGCGCCAAGCCAGGTGTAATAAAACATCGGGTCTTTGAAAATAGACAAACGGGTTTTCTGCCGCAAACAAATCAATATCTGCGGTTAAAGCTCTTCTGTCAATATTTTCCGCTGAAAAATCAGAAGCTATTACTTCATTTCCATCATCCAGCAGCTGTCTGACAATTCCTTGTCCTAAGTAACCATTTGCGCCTGTCACTAATATTTTCATCGGGTTCCTCCATCAGTTATTAAACATTGTTTTTAGCCAATTGCTTAATGCGTATTTTTGATATATTTCTTTGGGAATATCCTGATAATCGTTGTTAAAAAATGGAGAACTAAAATCGAAATTACCATCAAAAATATAGATGTTGTTTTCGTTATAAAAATCATAATTTCTGATATCCTGATTTGTTGTTATAAGCTTTCTTTTTGCGCCCAGACATTCAATCGTTCTGATCGTCAAGCCTGTCTGTCCAGCCTGAGGTGCATCCAGAATACATTCAGAGTTTCTGAAAATATCTATTATTTGCTCAGTTGAAAGCTTTTCCGCCTCAAATTCCGTATATTTTGCTTTTTTATATTCCTTGTCTTTCAATTTGTGATAAATGAATTTCAGCCTTGACGGCATATAATGGTAAATAAACTGATTTGGAAGCACATTTTTTAATTCCTGAGACATTTTGTTAATGTACATATACTTCTGTGGATGAGCAGTTCCTATGTAAGAACAGTCATAAACGTATTTGTTCTGTTGTTTTTTTCCTATTTCCTGATATATTTCGGTATAAAATAAAGGAAGAAATCGATAATTATCAACTCTTCTACAATCATATCGATCAAAAGAAAACAGTTTATCCATATAGGGATGTATCTTTGTAGAGTAGGGTAAATTCTTTTCAGAATCCCATTGATAAAGAATAAACACCGCATTCGGAAGGCAATGCTTTATTTCCTTTATCATTTCAGCGGTAAAAGAAAAAGTCATACCGCCTACAATAAGAACTTTTTGAAAAGAACCATCTTTTACAACTGGTAAAACTTTATTGTTAAAATATTTCTCAGCAGAGCTTTTAATTAATCTTTTATTGATTCTCCCAACAGCCTTTGATAAATTAGAGTCACTTGGTGCATCACAGATGTATGTGACCTCATACCCATCTTTCTCTGCCTGCTCAATAATATCAAGGTAATAACCAAAAAAAAGCGGTGCTATAAGCAATATTTTTTCTTTCATGTCAAATCCCTCTTAATTGTCAGTACAGCCCCTCTTTATTACAATCCTCAAACCAATCTCTGAAAGTATCCTCAAAAGAATAGTGGAACTTATAACCGCTGTCAGCAAGTTTATTACCGCTGATATTTGTTGATATCATAAGTTTTTTCACCCTTGCCGGGTGAATACCGACTTTTTTGCCGCCGATCGGTCCAAGAATATATGCAGCCGGCATAAGTATCCACGACGGAACAAGCATGATATGACGCTTCATATCAGTTGCCTTCTGCATGGTCTCGCATATTTGCTGTATGTTGTATGCCGGCTCAAAAGTGCAGTTGAAAATTTCACCGCCAATAAAATTGTTATCTATCATTCTGTATTTAAAGAAACGGACAAGTTCCTTAACATAAATACAAGCCTTTATTGTGTCTCGGCGTCCGGCATAGAAAAAATATCTTTTCCTTTGTCCCTCGTACAGACGTGTCATATTACCATGTTCACCCTTGCCATATACAATTCCCGGTCGGACAATTGTAAGCTCTCTTTTGTTTTTATCAGCAATCTGCCATTTTTCATGAATTTTCTCAGCTACAAGCTTACTGATACCGTAAGGCGTATTAGGTGTAGGAAGTGTATCCTCTGTTTTCAGTTCCTCTGCCGCACCATACGGAGCAATAGAACTTGTAAATAGTATCCTATGTATGTTGTGCTTTTCAGCAAAAGCAGTTACATTTTCTGCTCCACGAATATTAGTTTCAAAATACTCATGATCGGGATGCCCTGGAGTACGATGAACTGCAGCAAGATTGAAAATAATATCGCCTTCGGTGGGAGTAAAATCAAACTCAATAGGTTTTCTTACATCCAAACGGATATATTCAACACCTTCGTTTTTTTCTGTTATTCCCGGAACAACGCCTTCTTCCCCCGGCATTACAATGTCCAGATCATAAATTTTATCTCCCGGTTTTCTTATACTGTTAATCATATGAATAAGGTGTGTTCCAATGAAGCCTGAGCCGCCAAAGATTATATAGTTCATTGACTTTTAATCTCTCCTAAACAAATCCCTTGTATAAAACTTCTCCTGAACATCATCCAGACAGCTGTCAT
>CACXDE010000087.1 GCA_902766305.1 uncultured Ruminococcus sp.
AATTCATCAAGCACTATCCACGATATAGTATTCTTCCTACCACTGGCAATCTTAAACAACTTCAAATCCCCTCCGTCTGCCAGCAGGTTCTTCTTTTCCTGGTCTGGGTCATCCTTGTCTGGCTTCTCATACATGGGTTTAAACCTCAGATAAAAGTCCTTTTTCCTGTCATAGCTAATGTAATCCAAACAGTAGTCTTCTATCAGCGGTTGTTTGTCCATTCGTTCACTGATAAGCAGTGCCGACAGTCGGTTCACGGTTAGCGCCGCCTCTGTATCCATATTAATTTTACCGCCATCTCTGAAAGGATTCAGCACTATAGGACACATATAACCGTCATTCTTATGGAACACACCCTTCAGCCAGTTTTTCTTCTTCACCCAGTCCGATGTAACAACAAATTTCCCGTCGTCTGTTACTACATATGCATGCTCATCTGTTACTACAAATATTTCATCTTCCCATTCCAGAGAATCTTCATCGTCATAATCCGCCGATTGGAATCCAAGCATCGAGTAATTGGTTGCCACGGTATAGAAAAGTAACTGTCCCAATAACCTTTTATTCTCCAGCGGCCGCAGGTCCGATATATCATAGAAATCCTCATCGCTGTAACCTTCTTTTATGCTATCATAATACGTATCATTCTCTTCCGAGGCTCCTCTTAGCGAACCGTCGCTCAGCCAATAAACTTTGGAGTCAAATTCTATCCAAAGCGATGTATCGCGACAACATAGTTTGCAGTGGTGTATACCACCATCAGCAGCATCCTCAAAAGTCTTCTCGTATTCTAAGTCTGCATAAATATGTCTGGCATAGCGAACCTTTGCCGAAGCGTCCCTGCTCTCCTGCTTGCACATCACTGCCCCGACATTATTCACCATTCGGAACATTATATCCAGTAGCGATGATTTTCCGCTACCGTTTTTCCCCACAATGGTATGTAGTGTTACATTCTTTCCAAAGAACTCTTTCAGTTTCGTTTCTCCGAAAGGATACTCCCCCGCTTCTAGGTTCTTCCGATACTGACACTTCTCGTATATTTTCAGGATCTTAATATCAAACATATTCTCAACCAATTTAGTCACAAAGAAGCACGTCCTCACCTGTAACTCATACCTCTTCATTCATTTCATCTTTCATCCACAATTCATTAGATTCGCATTTCCTACTCCACTTCGTCATCTCTTAGTCTTGAAACGTAAAATGAGGCTTTAGTTCCTCACCCCTCTTCCTAAACAATTCCTTGGCTTTAACTATTCTAAGCTCTTGCGGAATCATAGGATTGGGGGGCATCAATTTATTAACGAAACTTTCAAAATGAACTGGATCCCTGTCAGGATTAAACACTTCATCAAATGATTGTTCAGCCGACATGATAAAGAATTCTGTTTTCTTCCTACCAGGTGTAATCTCCTCTGTAAAATCTATTACCCCGTTTAGTGCTTTCAAGGCTTTAGGGAAATCTAAGATATTGTAATAATCTGCATAGAAAGCAGCAAAGCCCTTCATGGCATCCAACATCTTCACCTCCCTCGTGTTGCCGATAATAGCCCTATACGGAGCTCGCTGTTCAGGCTCAATATGCGAGAGTATGCCACCACCCACACACGACGAAAGCACTAAAAGCAGGTTATTCCCCATTATTTCATTGAGCTGTCTGGTATAATAGAACAACTCGCCCCACCGAACCTCATTCGTGTCTGCCTCTATACCAATTCTGTCTTCATCGCCATGAGACACGATATGAAGGGTAAATATAGTACCTTCTTCGGTGCTGTTAATCAGATACTGAAGAACACCTATAAACTCTTCTTTCGTATTAACTTTGTGATACGAAACGTAATAATTAGCTCGTTCACCCTCCTTGTGACGAATCATATTGTACAAATCCTCTCCAAGTTGAGGATCATTGACTCTCAACCACTGGACTATTACAATCCCTTCTTTCGTTATCTCAAAGTTCTTCATACTTATAGAATTATTATTCCTACTTCCTCTCCTCAGCCATATTTATCATCTCCGCGAGCGGCCAGCACCTGCTACTCTCACATTGGCACCACAAATTACAATCTTCAAGTTTAAACTCATGCCCTACGCGGGGCAGAAGCGCCTTCCTGTCAGAATACTTTGGCCATGCTATCAGCATATAGACATCCATGCCATTGGGCATTATCCCTACCCTGTCAAACGACCAGAAACCCTTTCTCGCCATTTCCACAAAACTATGGCTATACACCTTCCAGTGAAACGGTATGTCTCTATATTCGTCATTTTCGAACAAGCTTTCAAACAAGTTCTCCCCCTTCCCGACATCTGCCAACTCCTGCTGTGATGGAAAATCCTCAGCCTGTAATGTAGAAAGATAGTCCATATTCAGATCATAACCAAAAGCCCTTTCCATATTAGCCACTTTGGTTTGTATCACCCGTAGTTCCTCCACGGTGCCCAATTTCGCAGGCACTATTCCCCCATTAGTGGCAATATGGGTTGCATCTCCGTTAAGCACGAAGAAGCAATCCATATCATGGGTCAGTTGATACACGTGGATATACATTACGGCTCAGTAAATATGTTTCTGCACACTACGCACATTCTTTCTCTCTTCAGAGTGCGCGTTCTCACAGGATGTACAAATCTGATTTCCTTTAGCGTTCGGATGCTTTGACCGGGATTCATGTCGTACAGTATGCAGTTAGCGGCATTATCCTCAGCACAAGTACCGAAAAATTTCTCTACCTCCTTTTTATATCGTATCACCTCGCCTGTTCGTATATCGCAGACAGGCTTACGTTTCTTCTTCCATATCACGCAAGGCAATTGGGGTATATTCTGACCTTGTGCCTTTAGTTCTTTTTCCAACAGCGGCTTGAACGGATAGCGTTTATCAGGCCGTTTCACATACTTGTTATGACTGCTGAACCCACAGCGTTCTATACCGTCATACTTGCATCCTACAGCCATCTGTGGAAGGTCTGTTTCTTTGACCTTTTTCCCATTCTTTCGAGCCTCCTCCAGCTCATCCTTCTTCTGGAGTATCTCTTTGTATAAACTGACTCGTAACGACATATTCCTTACTTCCGCTAAAATATTGCTTCAGCCCTTCTCCCTTCTCTACGACCAAAACACAAAAGAGCAAAAAGCCCAAACCCCTTTTAATATTGATTTCAACTTTTCACTCTTCATTTTTCACTCCTTAACCATAAGTTCCCCTTCAACAATCTCTATCCCTTCATCTCCATAAATCCATTATTATGTTCCTCCGCCCTGTGGTTCCTTCCCCACC
>CACXDE010000088.1 GCA_902766305.1 uncultured Ruminococcus sp.
AAGGCTCCTCTGAGGGTTCCTCTGAGGGCTCCTCTGAAGGTGTGGGATCAGCAGTAACTGCTTCGTACTCTACCTTCCAGGTCTTGTAGTCTTCCTCAGGCATATCAGGATCTGCATCGATAGCCTCGTTTGTGTTGAGCTTTACCTTAATGGTAAGAGCCTGACCCTCTGTTGCTTCTACGCAGCAGTTTGTCTGGCTGTTCTCTGTACGGCCATAAGCTTCCTCATATTCGCCCCAGCTTGTTGCCCAGTCGCCGTCGAGACGGATCTTGAAGGTTACGCCGACCTTACCTGTCTTCTGAACTCCACCAGGGCCGGTATCTGTGGTCTGCTCAACGATCATAGCCTGAGTAACGCTGTCGATCTGTACAGTACCCTCGTAAACGCCGTCACCATTGACATCTGCCATGGGAACTTCGCCGACCGTACTCCAGTCATTGAAAGTACCTACGATACCTACCGTATGGTTCTTGATCTCATCCTTATCCATTGCGCTTACGCTAACAACAGCAAAAGATGAAACCATGGCAGCTGCAAGAGCTATGCCAAGAATCTTTGACTTTTTCATGGTAGTAAATCCTCCTAAAAAATTTTTCAGAAACATACCTCGATGCTTCTTTATGTGTATTATACACTGTTATTCCCAAAAAATCAAGAGAAATTTTTTGATAAACAAAAATATCATTACAAAAATGTCATAAAATAATATACTTTTCGCACAATTTCGTTTCCCGAACAGTATTTTTTTGCCAATAACTCACCAATCTATTACCAGTTTTTTACCAGTCATGATATCCTTGTGAAATTTTTGGTTAGTATGACAGTTTCTGATATAGTATATTAGCCATGTTAACCCGGATTTGTTGAGGATCATCAAAAACTTTGTATTATAGCACAAATACGGCCGTATTTCTACGCCGTTTCAAATATAATATGCATAAATTTCAGGCAGTTCCAGCCGGTTTATATCCAGAATACCCTCCATTCCATGTCAAAACCCCGGCACACCTTTGTGTGCCGGGGTTATCAGATCTTATAACTGCGTGCTGAGCTGTTCTCAGTTCTTTACTGTTACGGTATTGAGAGTAGCGGAAGCGTACAGATTGTTGCCGTCCATTATCTCAACGAAGGGAACATAAGAACCTGCCTCGCTGAACTGGTATGTGTAGGTCATGTAAGGTGTGCCTACTCTGTCAGAGCTGTATACATAGGTCTTTTTGCCGTCCTTCTTATAGCCGAACCTGTATACATAGTTAGCCTGACCGCCGGTTGCGGATACCGTTGTCTGGAAGCCCTGGGACTTCTTGATAGTATAGCTTGAAAGAGCGCTGAAATCAGCCTTGAAATCAATTACGAAAACAGCCTGAATATTCTTAGTCAATGTTACGCCGTCAGCATCTACTACCTCTAATACAGGAACATAAGTGCCCTGATTCTTAAACTTGTAGGTGTATGTTGCATAGGGAGAAGGAGTTACGATCTCCTTGACAAATGTTGTCTTGGTTGTGCTGGTATCAGTGTAACCGAATCTGTAGGTATAGTCTGTTTTGCCGCCGCTTGCATAAGCTGAAACCTGGAATGCCTGCTCAGTGCTGAATACATCTATTTATCAGGGATCTCTTCATTTATGCACTCATGTCTATAAGTCTATGATAACAAAATAAAAAGATAGTCTTCATTATTTCTTAATAAAATAGTCAAATTTATCAGTCAGTACTGCGCAGGGATCATTGTGATGGTTCCGAGGACAGGTCTTACCCGAACAGAGAAGAAATCCCCTTCTCTGAGCCTGGGGGAGAAATCATCCATTGAGGTCAGGAAGGGAATAATCGTGTTTAAAAAGCCAAAAAAAATATCCGCCTCTGAAACTCTCATCAGAAGCGGAAGATTTTTAAATGGAGATAAGGGGAATCGAACCCCTGACCTCTTGAATGCGAACCAAGCGCTCTACCATCTGAGCTATACCCCCATGCAGATATATGATAATACATACGAAAGGGTTTGTCAATATCTCAGAGAAAATATAACAGTGCGTTTTCTGTCGGTACTGAAAAAGATATTTCTTGCCGCGAATCTTTAATATTTTTCTATTAAGGGATTATTTTCATACATACCTCAATTATAAGAAAAAAGAATAAATAATTATTCAGAAACGCCCTGCCGGACATTTTTTTCATTATTAATTCTTTGTTCTTTATTAATATAGCCCCGGCACGTCAGTGTCGGGGCG
>CACXDE010000089.1 GCA_902766305.1 uncultured Ruminococcus sp.
AGCTTATCGGAAGAAGCTGTGTTGACACTATTTACATAGTTGACAGCTACGGTTCTCTCTATCCCGAACAGATGAGAAGACTTGCAGACAAATATATTACTATAGGCGACAAGTACAATAAATCAATAGGCATACACGCACATAATAACCAGCAGCTTGCTTTTGCAAATACTATAGAAACCCTTACAATGGGCGTCAGCTACCTTGATTCAACAGTAAGCAGCATGGGACGAGGTGCCGGAAACTGCCCGACAGAGCTGCTTCTCGGATTCCTCAAAAACCCGAAATATCATATTACCCCTGTTCTTAAATTTATTGAACAGCATATTAATAAACTGAAGGAAGAAGGCATTGTATGGGGCTATGATATCCCGTATCTGCTCACTGGCCGTCTGAATCAGCATCCCCGTGATGCTATACAGTTCACGGCAGACAAGCGTCAGGATTATGCGGCATTCTATCAGTATCTGTATGACAAGGATTCTTTCTGATAAAATCAGTTTTAGTGATGATTCAAAGGGGGTTCTGATTTGAAACTTGAACAGCTTCTTACAAGAGTTAATTATTCCGTTATTTCCGGAAATACGGATATTGAAATAACGGATGTAGTATATGATTCACGAAAGGTTATAAAGGACTGCGTTTTCGTTTGTCTTGTCGGAGCAGCGGCGGACGGACATAGGTTTGCACAGGATGCTGTAGATAGGGGCGCGGCGGCTGTTGTCGTCAGCCGTGACGATGTAGAAATAAACGGTGCTGCTGTTATACTTACAGATGATACGAGACGTGCGCTCGCCTTTATGTCAGCAGAATATTTCGGCAATCCTGCCGATACGCTGAAAACCATCGGCATTACAGGTACAAAGGGTAAAACAACTACCGCCTGCATGGTACGGTCTATACTTGAAAAGGGCGGTATCAAAACAGGCATTATAGGCACTCTCGGTATCATGTACGGTGATAAGCATATTAAAACAGCCAATACTACTCCCGAATCCTATGAGATACAGAAGGCAATGCGGGATATGATAGAGGACGGCTGTAAATGCTGCGTTATGGAAGCATCGTCTCTGGGCATAAAATGGCATAGAACAGACGGCTTTATTTTCGATTACGGTATATTCACCAATTTCTCCCACGACCATATCGGCGGAGTAGAGCATCCTACTATGGAAGATTATATCGAATGCAAATCCATGCTTTTCAGACAATGCACGACAGGTATTATAAACATTGACGATCCTATGGCTGAGAGAATGATAGAAAATCATACCTGCCGTGATGTTGAGACATACGGATGTAATGATAATGCACAGCTGAGAGCAGGCGGCGCAAAGCTTCTTTCAAAACCCGGATATCTTGGAGTGCATTTTGATATAAGCGGTGTGCTTGAGATGGAAGCGGACGTGGCTATCCCGGGAATGTTTACGGTGCATAATGCGCTTGCGGCTGCGGCAGTTTGCAGACATTTTGATATACCGGTCAAGGCAATATATGACGGACTGAATGAAGTTAAGGTAAAGGGCAGGGTTGAACCAGTCAAAGTACCGGGAAATTATACACTGCTTATAGATTATGCGCACAATGCGGTAAGTATGGAAAATATTCTTACAACTCTGCGTGAATACAATCCGGGCAGAATAGTAACGCTTTTCGGTGCCGGCGGAAACCGTCCCCGTGACAGGCGTTTTGAAATGGGTGAAATATCAGGCAGACTTTCCGACCTTTCTGTTATAACAGAGGACAACTCACGCTTTGAGGACGTAAATGATATTATCAATGATATATTAACAGGCGTTAAGAAGACGGACGGAAAATATGTGACAATCCCTGACAGAACAGAGGCTATACGCTACTGCATAGAAAATGCACAGGACGGAGATATAATAGTTCTCGCCGGAAAAGGTCACGAGGATTATCAGGACAAAAACGGAAAAAAGACACATTATGACGAACGTGAAGTAATAGCAAAAATTCTTGGTAAATAATTTGAGATGCTCCTCTGGTGGAAACCCTTTGTTTTAAAAAAAAGGTTATCCCCCAGACCCCCTTCCTAAAAAAACAATAATTAAAAAGTATAGGGCAAGCCTTTGGTCAGGGGGTCGGAGGCTGAAAGTCCCTGATTTATCAAGCCTAAAAAAATTGATATTAAAAAGAAAAATGGGGTGTATATAAGTGCAGTCAATGACAGTAAAGGAAATAGTAAACGCTTCCGGAGGTCAGCTGCTTTGCGGTGATCCAGAAACGACGATAACAAATTTACAGTATGACAGCCGTCTTGTAGGAGAAGGCTCGCTTTTTGTTCCGATAAGGGGAGAAAAGGTGGACGCTCATAAATTCATAGATCAGTGTATGGAAAAGGGCGCAGCAACATTTACAGAATATGATGCGCCGGAAGGTTCGGTAAAGCCGTTTATAAAGGTAGATGATACACGTACAGCGCTTCAGAGAACTGCTGCTGCGTACAGGGCAAGGTTTCCTCAGCTTACGGTTATCGGCGTTACTGGAAGTGTTGGCAAAACAAGCACAAAGGAAATGATAGCTGCCGGATTGTCGAAAGGACTAAACGTAATGAAGACAAGCGGCAACAAAAACAGTCAGATTGGTATGCCTATGACAATGTTCGATATCGAACCGGAGCATCAGGCTGCTGTAATAGAAATGGGCGTTTCTGAATTTGGGGAGATGGACAGACTTTGCGATGTTTCAAGACCTCAGATGGCTGTAATGACAAATATAGGCAGCGCACATATAGAAAATCTCCTTACCCGTGAAAACATACGCAGCGAAAAGCTGAAAATCACAAAGCACTTTGACAGTGACGGCGTACTTTTCCTGAACGGTGATGACAGTCTTTTGCGTGAACTGTACGGAACATTGCCTTTCAGAACCATAAGCTTTGGCATGGGTGAAGATAATGATTATTATGCAAAGGATGCTGCTGCACAGGGATTCAGTACAGTATTCACCTGCGTCGGCGGCGGAAAAGAAAAACGCTTCGTTATTCCGGCTTTAGGTGTACACAGCGTCTGTAATGCACTTGCTGCAATAGCCTCTGCACGGCATCTCGGACTTGATGATGATGTTATACAGGAGGGTCTGAATACCTATAAAAACGCTCCTATGAGACAGCAGATATATTCGTTGGAGTATAAACTACAGGGCAGAGATGAGATGAAAATAACCCTGATAGACGACAGCTATAATGCAAGCCCGGAGGCTGCAAAGGTTTCTGTTGACGTACTGAAAAGCGTCAGCAAAGGCAAAACTATAGCTGTTCTTGCGGATATGCTGGAACTTGGAGAACAGTCGGAAAAGCTTCATTACGGAGTCGGAGAGCATCTTGCAAATGCAGGTATAGACTGTCTTATAGCTGTAGGAGAGCTTTCAAAGAATACTGCTGAGGGTGCATTGACTAACGGCTGTCCGGACGTAATAACAGCCGGAAACAATTCTCAGGCTTATGATGAGCTTATCAAAAAGCTTGAAGATAATTGCAGCATTCTGGTAAAGGGCTCACGAGGAATGCACACGGATGAGATATGTAAAAAACTGCGTGAGGTTTGCACAGTAAAATAATATATCAGGAGATTTATTGTTATGGATAATCAGTCAAAGGGTATGGGAAAGATAAAAATATATATACTTACAGTTGTTATGGTTATCGGTTTTATATTCCTTCTCATGGTAGATATGAACAATAAAAAGCTTGAAGAAAACGGTGTGAAAACTCAGGCTACAATTGTGGAAATAACAAATACACGTACCAAAAAGGGTGTAACATCCAAATACGGTATAGCTAAATATTACGATGAACAGGGAAATGAACATCAGTTTGAGGGCTTTGTAGGAAACTGGGAAGCGAATGTCGGAACAAAGATTGATATAATCTATGAAAAAGATAACCCTGACAATGTGATAAAGGATAATCCGTATCTTATATATGCTGTAATCGGTGTGGGTATATTTGCGGCACTGTTGGTTGCGTCAAGCTTTCTGATAACATTCCGCGCAAAGGATAAGCTTTCAGTTACCTGTATGCACCAGCCCGTCAGCAATGAGGAGCTTGCGAGAATTGTAAGGGAATATATGCCCCAGACCAAAAATAATTATCTGTCAAAAAGAAATAAGTATAAATCCTTCGATAAGTTAGGCGAGGATGCTGTTCTGAACGAACAGATAAAAAGCGGTGATCCTCTTGGCGGGCTTATGAAGGAAGGACAGCAGTATGCAAGGGAAATCGGTGAGCTTTATCTTTGCGCTGTAATACGTCCGACAGATACCGGAATATTCACCGACAAAATATCTCTTTCTGATAACCCAAGAGAAGCAGCCGGAGGAAGGTTTACAGTTCCGGCATTTGTTGTATACGGTACAGACGGATATTTTGAAGCCCACCCGTCAGAACTTATAACGGCAGCCGAAAGACTGGCAGGTGAAGTATGGGGCGGACAGTTTTCACCTCAGGATATGCAGCTCATAGATTTTCTCCGCAATCCAACATCCAGACCTTTTGATCTGTCATACAGCGGAGATCTGACAATGGGACACAGGGTATTCATTACTACTGTTGTACTTGATAAGGTTCAGCTTTGCAATAAAAAGCTGTCCAACAAGCTTTTATATATACTTGCA
>CACXDE010000090.1 GCA_902766305.1 uncultured Ruminococcus sp.
ATGCCCATTCAAGTCTTGCGCCCCATCCTCTGTACAGCCAGCTGCCTGCACCTGCGATCTTTGCGCCCCTCTGATAGTCTATAAGACCGAGACCCTCGCACAGCTCGACATGATTTTTCATCGCTGCTTGTGGGGTTCTGTATCCAGTAAACCTCGTCTCTGAATTTCGGGAACTGACCGGCAACATATCCGCACTGATAACCAAGCATATGCGGCGGAAGTATAAACTCAAAGCCATCTTTGATATGTTCATTGATAAAGAAGTTAAGAAGCGCCCATTCACGTCTTGCACCCCAGCCTCTGTACAGCCAGCTGCCTGCACCTGCGATCTTTGCGCCTCTCTGATAGTCGATAAGACCAAGATCCTCGCACAGCTCAACATGATTCTTCATCTTGAAATCAAACTGCGGTTTCTCTCCGAAATAACGTACAGGCTCGTTCTGTTCCTTGCCTCCTGCTGCAACATCATCATCCGGAAGGTTCGGAAGCGAAAGAAGAAGCTCCTTCTGCTTTTCCTCCAGCTCAGCTACCTTTGCGTCGCCCTCCTTGATCTGCGCAACAAGCTCCTTCATCTTTGCCATGATTTCGCTTGCATCACCGCCTGCCTTTTTTATCTGCGGTATCTGCTTGCTTGCGGCATTCTGTTCAGCCTTCATTGATTCGACCTTGCCGAGCTGCGCGCGTTTCTCAGCGTCAACCTTTATTATCTCGTCAACAATGCTGTCAAGATCCATTTCTCTTTTCTTGATCTTAGCCTTTACTACATCTGGATTCTCTCTGATAAGCTTAATGTCTATCATTTCTTATTACTCCTTTTAAAAATTGTTTTATATTCATCCTACCATATTGGCGGACTGTATACCTTCATCAAATGTACCGTACACTTCGATACTGTGTCCCCAGAACATATCATCGTCACTGTAATATACGGTATAACTGCCCTCTGCGTCAACAGATATTTCGCAAAGCTCTATACGCCGTGCAAAATCTGCTTCGGTTATTTCCTGCATTTCCTCATCATCTTCAAGGGAATCTTCAAGCCAGTCATTTGCAAGCTCCGTAAGAGCTTCAGCAGAAAATTCACGCATATCCTTATCACGGATATCAAGCTCTGAAATAAACCTCTTCATGTTTTCATGAGCTGTTTTCCATGTTTCCTGATCGTCCTTATCAACCTCTAAATACAGAACAACCTTTTCTCCGTCTTTCTGAATACTGCCCTCAAACATTTCAAGGTCTTTATCAAGAGTAAACTCCCCAAGTTCATCATCATCTATAGTAACTATTTTTCTGTATTCATTCAGAACCGATTCAAGTCTTTCATCGGCTGTTTTTTCTTCAAGCACCTTTACAAGACTAAGCATATTGTTATATTGATTTCTTGGCTTTGCTTTTGATTTTCTTGCAAGTATTCTGTAAATAGTACCTTTTTTGAACCGCTCAAAAAATGCTCCCGTTTTAAGTTCTTCCTCTGTTGTCTCCCAAACGATTTTTCCTTCCATGGGATCAAAAGAGTCTGACTTAACATCAATTGAAGCTAAAATACTCATCTGTGCAGTATTTCCGACAGCCGCACCGCTGTAATCGTTCGTGACTACAATATATTCACGTACTTCATCTTCAAACATATTATTCTTTGCATCCGGAAGCTTTTCAGGTACATAGTTTTCTTCATCGTAGAAACCCAATATTTTATCCTCCCTTGTTTTATTATTATTCATCCTTTAACCGATTGATACATTGGGGCTGCCGCCCCAAACCCTGCCCGGGCTTCTCGCCCGGATCTCGGCAGGGAACAAGTTCCCTGCACCCGTTTACTGTATACTGTTTCATAAATAATAACATTAAAAGTTTTTGGAAAGGGGTTTCCCCCAAGAAAATCCGCGAAAAGTAAAACTTTTTTAGTTACTGTCAAAATACTTTGCAAGCTCTCCAAGATCTTCTTCGCTGTAAAATTCAATTTCAAGTATTCCGCTTGTACCGTCCTTTGAATTTCTTACCTTTACCTTGCGGCTGAGATGTTCATTAAGTGCAAGCTCCACTTCATCATAAAATGAATTTCTGCTGTGAATCGGTGATGATGCTTTTTTCTTTTCCTGCTTTGCATTTTTAGCAAACTTTTCGATGTCCCTTACAGTCAGATCATTTTTTACTATAAGTCCTGCTGTTTCTATAAGCTGCTTTTCATCTTCAAACGCAAGCAAAGCTCTTGCGTGTCCGGATGATATAACACCGTTTTTAACCATCTCCAGAACTTCATCCGGAAGCTTAAGAAGTCTCAGAGCATTTGTTATAACAGGTCTGCTCTTCCCTACTGACTTTGATATCTCGTCCTGTGTAAGTCCGTATTCCTCAGAAAGAGTTCTATAACCCAGTGCTTCTTCAACAGGATTCAGATTTTCCCTTTGCAGATTTTCTATCATAGAAATCTGCATCATCTCCGAATCGTTCATCTCACGGATAACTACAGGAATATCCGTAACACCTGCCATACGTGCTGCGCGCCATCTTCTTTCTCCGGCAACAAGCTGATATCCTCCGTCCGGCAGAGGACGTACAAGAAGCGGCTGTAATATTCCGTGCTGTGCTATTGAATCGGCAAGCTCTCTGAGCGCCTCTTCGTCAAAATCATGTCTTGGCTGATCCCGGTTAGGCTCAATTTCACTGATATTAAGCGTAACCGCTCCGCCTGCATCTTCTGTTTCATTTTCCATGAAAATAAGATCAAGACCCTTGCCAAGTCCTCCTCTTTTTGCCGCCATTTTTTTCCTCCTTTTTAATCATTATGGTCCACAAGGTATTCCGCAAGTTCCATATATGCAACACTGCCCTTGCTGCTTTTGTCAAAGTACATTATCGGCATACCAAAGCTCGGCGCTTCTGAAAGTCTTACTCCTCTTGGTATAACGACCGGAAATACTTTTCTTGGAAAGAACTTCTTTACCTCCTGAACAACCTGCTGCGTCAGGTTAAGTCTTCCGTCATACATTGTAAGAAGTACACCCTCTATATCAAGGAAACTGTTGAATCTTCTTTTTACTATCCTTATGCTGTTCATAAGCTGTGAAAGTCCTTCAAGCGCATAATACTCCGGCTGTATCGGTACAAGTATCGTATTAGCCGCACAGAGTGCATTTGTAGTTATAAGACCCAATGACGGCGGACAGTCAATAAAAATAAAATCATAATCCGGTTTCACAAGTGCAAGAGCATTTTTCAGCCTTGACTCTCTTTTTTCTATATCTGCAAGCTGGATATCAGCTGCGGCAAGCTCTATGCTTGAAGGTATGATATCAAGGTTCTCATACTCTGTTTTAAGAATCGCCTCACTTGCCTTAACTCCCTCAATAAGTATATCATATGATGAATGCTTTATCTGTCTTTTATCTACACCTACACCGCTTGTTGCATTTCCCTGAGGGTCAACATCTACTAAAAGACATTTCTTTCCTTTTTTTCCTATGCCTGCACTTACATTCACAGCAGTAGTCGTTTTGCCGACTCCGCCTTTCTGATTTGTTACTGCAATTATTTTTCCCATTATCATTCCTCCGATTTTGAGGTTTTCTTATCCTTTTTTATAATCAAATGTTTCACGTGAAACATCAGTCAGAACCGCCCAAAAATGTTTCACATGAAACATTCAGCGTCCGGATTATATTATACCAAATTTTAAATAATAATTAAATAGTATTTTTAACTTTTTCTAAAAAAAGATTGACGTCAAAAGCCGACAGCCGGAGCAGTTCAATGCTCCGGCTGTCTGTATGTTTTGGAATTGGGGTTCTCTTATATTTACGCTGATTTTTCCTGCTGAGAAGACTGCTTAGGAATACGTATCACATATTCTATCGAATCATCATTTTCTTTCTTTGAAGTGAAAACCTTGATCCCTATAGCTTCTATTGTATCAGCAGCTTTCCTTATAGTGTTTTCGAGAATCTTTATATCTTTTATAACAAGAGTAGTCTTTTGATTGTTTTCCTTGTTTTCATTCAGAACAGAATCTATGTATCTGTCTGTCTGAGTAACATTCATACCTTTTGAAATTACATCGCTTAATATCATCTTGCGTTTTATTATATCTTCAACTCTGAGCAAATTTCTCGCATGTCTTTCAGTAAGCCTGTACTTTATAATCAGATCCTGCTCCTCAGGAGTAAAGTTCAGCAGATCCAGCTTATCTGATAATTCCGCCTGACTTATACCCAGTCTTTTTGAAAGTTCAAAACGTGACAGATCATATGTTTTTATGATATTATCTATACCTTCCGCTGTTTCAAAACAATTCAGACTGCATCCGTTTATATTTTCCGTAAGGGAATACACATCCGCCTGATCATCCCTGCACCTCATAATGATACAAGGTACCTTTCTGTTTCCGCACATCACCGCTGCTCTTAAACGTCTTTCCCCCGAGATAAGCTCATACTCACCAGCGTCAAGTTTTCTTACCATCAAAGGCTGTAAAACTCCGTTTACTCTAATGCTCTGGGCAAGCATTTTCATTTCCCGGGAGGGAAAAATTTTTCTCGACTGTACACGGCAGCTCTTTATATTTATTATAGGTATGTCGTGTACCCTTCTGTCATTTACGATATTGAACAGCACAGCCGTCACTCCCTTCGTACATTTATAATAACATATCATAAATATATAAATTGTCAAACCCTGTCAGGTATTTATATTTTAATAGCCTTTCATATTTTCAACAAAGGGAAGTTTTCCAGTTAAGATTCTTCGTTGCTTTGATAACAGCTGTCAGCTGTCAGTTGTAAGTTGTCAGTTTTCAGTTAAACATTTACGCAGACACTAAGAATGACACACTGAGCAAGTTCTTGAAAATGACAATAGAAGAAAAAAGTCTGGTACGTCTTCATTGAACATTGTACATTGAATTGTCCGCTCCTCAGAATGACTGTGCCGGGCAGACTCTCTGTAATAAGAGTTATTTTAAAAAAGTTTTCAACATTTACCTCTTAAAAAGTTAAAAACTTAACCGTCATATATGTTGATTTATTATAATAAAAAATGGCTTTACCATAGGGCTTTCTAAATCAGATTATTATAAAAAAAGATAAAAGAAAAGAGTTTTCAACACCTTACTTTTGAAATGTTGAAAACTCTTTTTGTTTTATATTTATCTATATCC
The DNA here is from genome assembly GCA_902766305.1 of uncultured Ruminococcus sp. Taxonomy (GTDB): domain Bacteria; phylum Bacillota; class Clostridia; order Oscillospirales; family Acutalibacteraceae; genus UBA1213. The sequence goes on from CACXDE010000090.1 coordinate 5,153, forward strand.
ACTGAATCAGATTTATAATGGCGACTTATTGATTTTAACCCCTCTTCTCGGATATTTTGGCGGCGTTCTGGATATTTTTTTTACTGAAATTATGGTTCGTCTGCTGTTGTCCGGAAGCTCCGTTCTAAAAATGTTTTCAACATTTCCTCCTAAAATGTTGAAAGCTTTTTCCGAAGAAGCAAGCTCATTTTCTCCATCCGGTCCTTTCATTGAAACAAAGCGTCCCCCGACCTTTACAAACGGGATACAGTATTCGCAGAGTGCCGGAAGATTTGCAACAGCTCTGGAAACAGCTATGTCATACTTCTCCCTGTATAACTCATTGCGTCCAAGCTCCTCTGCACGTCCATGTACAAGCAAACATTTTAGTCCTAACCTGTCACATACATCCTGAAGAAATATCAGTCTTTTATTCAGACTGTCAAGCAGAGTAATATCAATTTCCGGAAACATTATTTTCAGCGGGATGCCCGGAAAACCTGCCCCCGTACCTATATCTATTACACTTACTGCTTTGTCAAACTGAACATACTTACATAACGACAGACTGTCAATAAAATGCTTGACAGCTATTCCCTCATCATCGGTTATAGCAGTAAGGTTCATTTTTTCGTTCCATTCCTTCAAAAGCTTTGCATAGGCTTCAAATTGTTCAAGCTTTGAATCTATTATCGGCAGATCATTTTCATCACACCATTTTTTTACAATACTATCAATCATTGCATTTCCTTTCTTAATAACAGTTATAAGTTGTAAGTCATAAGTTATAAGTTGTAAGTTATAAGTTTTTGCAGCTTTCAACTGTTAACTGACGACTGACAACTAACAACTGACAACTGACAACTGACGACTGACAACTGACAACTGACAACTGATAACTGACAACTGACAACTGACAACTGACGACTGACGACTGACAACTGACAACTGACAACTGACGACTGACAACTGACAACTGACAACTGACGACTGACAACTGTTTCAATACATCATTCTATAGTTTTTTTATTTTTGAGGGTTGAGAGATATATAACTAAAACAGATATGTCAGCCGGACTAACTCCTGATATTCTCCCTGCCTGACCTATATTCTGCGGACGAACCTTATTAAGCTTTTCCCTCGCTTCAAGACGAAGACCGTCTATCTCCGAGTAATCTATATTCTCCGGCAGAAGCTTTAATTCGAGACGGCGCACCTGATCTATAATGATAAGCTGACGTTTAATGTATCCTTCATATTTGATTTCAATTTCTACCTGTTCAAGAACAGATCTGTCTTTTTCTGTTCTTGTAGTGTCAACAGGAGTAAGAATTTTATAGCTAAGCTGAGGACGCTTTATCAGGTCGCAAAGTCTTATTCCGGTCGTTACCTCTGATGTATCATGCTCTCTCAGAATAGCATTAAGCTCCTTAGTCGGTGACATTACTGTTTTTCTGACTCTTTCAAGCTCAGCATTTATTTTATCAAGCTTGGCATTGAATTTTTCCCATCTCTCATCTGAAATAAGACCTATCTTTCTTCCAATAGGAGTCAAACGAACGTCCGCATTATCCTGACGGAGAATAAGTCTGTATTCGCTTCTTGAAGTCATCATCCTGTACGGATCATTACAGCCCTTTGTAACAAGATCGTCTATAAGAGTTCCGATATAGGAGCTTGCCCTGTCCAGAATAAACGGTTCCTTTCCCTGAACCTTAAGAGCTGCATTCACACCTGCCACAAGTCCTTGTGCGGCGGCTTCTTCATAGCCTGAGCTGCCATTGAACTGTCCCGCACCGTATAGCCCCGGAAACCGTCGGAACTCAAGAGTACTGTTCATCTGAACAGGGTCGGCGCAGAAATATTCTATAGCATATGCCGGACGCATGACTGAACAATTTTCAAGACCTTTTATAGTATGGTAAAATTCAAGCTGAACATCCTCAGGCAGTGATGAGGACATACCCTGTATATACATTTCCTCCGTATCAAGACCGCATGGTTCTATAAAAAGCTGATGCCTTGGTTTGTCGGAAAACCTTACTATCTTATCTTCAATACTGGGACAGTATCTCGGACCTATTCCCTCTATTTTTCCACTGTACATAGGCGAGCGGTCAATATTATCAAGAATTACTTTTTTAGTATTGTCGTTAGTCCAGCTGACATAACATTTGACCTTGTTTTCTCCCGGCTGGTCTGTATCATAGGAAAATGGTACAACAGGATCATCTCCGCTTTGTTCTTCAAGACCGGAAAAATCTATGCTTGAACGGAGTACTCTTGCCGGAGTTCCGGTCTTGAAGCGTCTTATGCTCATGCCCATTTTTTCAAGCGAATCAGGCAGATAGTTTGACGGGAACATACCATCAGGACCGCTTTCGTATGACACATCGCCTACATATATTTTTCCGCCAAGATATGTACCTGTAGCAAGTATGACCGTTTTTGATATATACATTGCTTCAAACCTTGTAGTCAGCACCCACATTCCGTTTTCGTCTTTTTCAAGTGAAGTTATCTCCGCCTGTTTCAGATCAAGATTTTCCTGAAGCTCAAGAGTATGCTTCATCCTCGTGCTGTATGCTCTCCTGTCTATCTGCGCTCTGAGTGAATGCACTGCCGGACCTTTTCCCTTATTGAGCATCCTGCTTTGAAGAAAACACTCATCCGCCGCTTTTCCCATTTCACCGCCAAGGGCGTCTATCTCTCTTACATGATGACCCTTTGCCGTACCACCTATAGAGGGGTTGCACGGACAGTTTCCTACAGCGTCCATATTAATAGTAAACACTACAGTTCTGCACCCAAGTCTTGCCGATGCAAGCCCTGCCTCTATTCCTGCATGACCTGCACCGATAACAGCAACATCGTATTCTCCTGCTTTAAATTTCATTTCCTTCTGTCCCCTTTTTTATCAATCACTGTATTTTGAATCTATACCAAAATATTCTTCAAGCGTCAGATTTTTAGCCGTCAGCTTTTCAGCCAACTCTTTGCCTACATATCTTATATGCCAGCTTTCATATTTATATCCTGTAATATCTTCCTTGCCCTCAGGATACCTTATTATAAAACCGTATCTATGGCAATTTTCAGCAAGCCACTTTGCTTCTCTTGTATATGCGAATGAATCATAAACACTGTTTACATCCATTGCAAGTCCTGTCTGATGTTCTGAATGTCCCGGACGTGCGGAGAAGGTATCAGCCTTTTCCTGTCCTCTTTCATTGCAGTAACCTTCATATAGTTCAGACTGTTTTTTATAACTTCTGAATCCTGATACTATCCTCAGAGATATGTTTTCTTTTTCAGCATCTTCTGCCATTTCATAAAATGCTTTTTCAGCAGTTTTATTAAGTCCCTTACCAAAGCTTTCAGGCAGCGCATAGGATTTATTTACAATCAGTATGCCGTCCATATATGTCACGCCGTCTATTACTTCAACAACAGGTTTATCAGTTACCACAACTGTACATTTCTGTTCTGCACCATTGTTCAGTCTTGCAGTAATTACTGCCGTACCTTCTCCGACAGCTTTTATTAAAGCCGTCTCACCCGACTGTACAATTTCTGCCGTGCTGATATTGTCACTGATAAAAACAATTTGCTTTCTGTCAATTCCTTCAGGCAGTCTTGCTCTGATAACAGCCTGCTTTCCAACTCTTAGCCTTATGTCAGTTTTTGATAATTCAAAGCCTTCCGGTTCAGTTTTTAAATTAACTTCACGCATGTTTAATTGATCTGACATAACCTTTTTATTGTTTGTAACTGCCGAATTATCTTTGTCCATGTTCTGAACATTGACTTCACTACTGACAATACTTTCATCATAAGCAGCCGTTTTTCCACATCCTGAAAAAATAACAATACTTAAAGAAGCCGCAGCCATCAGAATATAATAAATCATTTCAGGTATTTTAATAATATCACCCCTCACCTATTTTATGCGGTACAACATTTTATATACAAATTGTATCATCCATTTTTCCTCTTGTCAACCAGCCAGCGTGACGCTGGACTCGCACCAGTCTTTCACCACTTTCTTTAAAATCATCGCTTTTATGAATCACGGGCTGTGCCATTCCGTTTTTGTTTCACCAAAGATAATTTTTATCGCTGC
>CACXDE010000091.1 GCA_902766305.1 uncultured Ruminococcus sp.
ACCCCCTTCCTAAAAAAACTATAATTCTTTAAAAAGAGAGCTATAGTAATTTTGATCTGCCAACTATATTTTTATCTAACGAATCAATATTGTCAACTTAATTAGAGTGATGTATTTGTCATCCTGAGCGCAGCGAAGGATCTTTATTTCAGTCGTCAGTCGGAAGTTGTAGGTTGACAGTTAACAGCAGTTAAAACATATTAAACTTATAACTTATAACTGACAACTTGAAAAAAGATTCTTCGTCGCTTTGCTCCTCAGAATGACATGGGGAGAAAGCCGCTTGCAAAATAAATGACGGATTTGTGAAGAATCTGTGATAAGATTTAAAATTTTTGTATTTTGGCACCGGCAGCTTGCCGGAATGATGAACGTGAGTAAAAAAATAAATGACGGATTTGTGAAGAATCTGTGATAAGATTTAAAATTTTTGTATTTTGGCACCGGCAGCTTGCCGGTTACTTGACAAAATCATGTAATAATAGTAATATATAATTGTTGGCAAACTGATAAGAAAATGCTTATTGATTTGTGAATGAATTTTTCGTTTGCGGGTTGTAGGCAGGATTTTTGCAGGGCTTTTCAGTGATATTGTTGCAGGCTTTTTCGGAGGCACACTAAATGTCAAGAAAACAGATCATAAAATTAATTTGTCTTAATTTAGCTATAGCACTATTGAATGTCATACTTTTTTCACGAGGTTTTGTGGGTTTGACTTTTGATGGAGACGCATTGCTTACAGCCTTTGCAGTGACAGAAATAGTTATGAGCGTGATAGCTTTCGGATACGGAAACTACAGGATACTTTTTGCTGAACCGGAGATGAAGCTTCTCGGCAAAACTGAACTCAAAGAAACGGACGACTATATAGAAATGCTTGAAAGCGTCCGCGGCAAAAGGACTTTTGATAACTTCATTAATACGGCAATAGATCAGGTACAAAGACTTCGTGATAAGGATAAGGCTCTTGACAGCATACTTTTACAGCATTTTTCGCCTACTGAAATGACAAATATACGATATCAGGGTGCTATAGATGCTGTGCAGAAGCTGTTTTACAGTAATGTGAATAAAATCATAAACCGTATTCTGATATTCGACGACAAGGATTATTGGAAGACTCTTGATAAGATCAGTAAATTCAGCGATCTTCCGGCTCTGAATGATCCGATGTCGCCGTCATCTCAGGCGCAGAAACAGCTACAGATATATAACGAGCATATAAAGTATGTGAAAACAAAGGTTGACGATAATGAAAGCATACTTGTGAAGATGGACAGTCTTTTGCTTGAAATATCTAATCTTGATGATAATACGGCTCAGGGATTTGAGAACCTTGATGTGATACACGAGATAAATGATCTTATAGAACAAACTAAGCTATACAAGAACTAATTGGATGCTGTTGTGATTGTCAGCACATCCATACAGACGGAAAGGGGAGGGTCTGAGTGAAAAAAATGTCAACAGGTGCTAAGATAGGTATTTTTATCGCTATTGCGGCGGTGGTGTTCGGCGGTGTGTTTGCAGGTATAACCCTTACACGTAATGTCGGAATGACGGACGAGGAAATATCAGAAGAGGACGCAGCAAAGAAAATGGATAAGCTTCTTTCGGGTATTTCTGTTACAAATGTTGAACCTAAAAAAGCATCTATAACCGATGAAGATATACTTGACGATGAGGAGGAGCTTCCCGATATAAAAAGTTATCCTCTGTCTGTTGAGGGTACGGGACAGATAAATATTGAGATATATTCTTCTCCTGAAAAAGCCGGAAGCGGTACAGACGGCTGGCTTAATGAGGTTGCGGAAAACTTTAATAAGAGCGGTGAGAAGGTTAACGGAAAAACGGCATCGGTTTCTATCCGTTCCGTTTCGTCCGGTCTTGCAGTGGATTACATTAAAACAGGCAAGTATACTCCTCAGGCTATCACTCCTTCAAATGAGTTCTGGGGTAATATGATACAGGCAAGCGGTAAGGATGTTACTCTAAAGGAAAAACGCCTTGTGGGTAATGTTGCCGGCGTCCTTCTTTCAAAGGAAAAATACAATAAGATACTTGAAAAATACGGCTCTGTAAATATGAAGGTCATTTCTGAATGTACTGCCAACAATGAATTGCAGATGGGATATACTAATCCTTTTGTCAGCTCCACAGGATTGAATTTCCTTGTAACTACACTGTATTCCTATGATTCGGAGGATCTTCTCAGCTCAAAGGCTATTGACGGCTTCAAGCAGTTCCAGGAAAATGTTCCCCTCGTTTCATACAATACCATGCAGATGAGGAAATCGGCGGAGTCAGGATCTCTTGACGCTTTTGTAATGGAATATCAGTCATATTTTAACGATCCTACACTCAAGAATGATTATGTATTCACACCGTTCGGTGCAAGACATGATAATCCAATGTATGCGGTCGGAGATCTCAGCGATGATGAGGATGCGGCTCTTGAAGCATTCTGCAAATTCTGTCTTAATGATGACAGTCAGAAGTTAGCTTCGGATTACGGATTCAACCAGAATGAAAAGTATAAGGCGGAGCTTCCGGATGATATAAGCGGAGACAAGCTTATTTCTGCGCAGAAGCTTTACAAGGAAAACAAGGACAGCGGTAAAGAGATATTAGCTGTATTTGTAGCTGATGTTTCGGGAAGTATGAGCGGTGAATCCATAAATGCCCTGAAAACCTCACTGATTAATTCTATGCAGTATATCAATAAAAATAACTATATAGGTCTTGTATCGTACAACAACAAGGTTTACTGCAATCTGCCTATCGGACAGTTTGATCTTAACCAGCAGGCGCTGTTCAAGGGCGCAGTACAGTCACTTGCCGCAACCGGTCAGACAGCAACAAATGATGCAATAGTAGTTGCAATGGATATGGTGAATAAGGCTAAAAAGGATCATCCGGACGCAAAGCCGATGATATTCCTTCTCAGTGACGGCGAGCAGAATACAGGATGCAGTCTGAATGATATTTCGTCACTTATCAATACATACGAAATACCGATCTATTCCATTGGCTACAATGCGAATATAGACGCACTAAAGCGCATTTCAGAAATAAACGAAGCAGCAACAATAAACGCCGACAGCGACGATATTATCTACCAGCTGAAAAATCTCTTCAATTCTGAAATGTAATCAGATTTTTTAACTCAGGCGGGTTTGCCTGGGGGAAACCCTTTGTTTGAAAACAAAGGGTTCTCCCCCAGACCCCCTTCCTAAAAAAACTGAATTTTTATAAAACTATTTAATAGTTTTTATGATTAAATGCGTGGTAAATAATATTCTAATAAAATTGCGGGTGCAGGGGCTTAAGCCCCTGCCGAGGTCCAGG
>CACXDE010000092.1 GCA_902766305.1 uncultured Ruminococcus sp.
AATGCTGTAAATCAGACTAAGGAATTTCGTGAAGCAGCCGGAATTACCGGTATAGTTCTTACTAAGCTCGATGGTACTGCAAAGGGCGGTGTTGTGCTTGCAATAAAGGAAGAGCTTGATGTTCCTGTTAAATTTATAGGCGTAGGCGAACAGATAGACGATCTACAGCCATTTGATCCGGAGGAATTTGCAAGAGCATTGTTTGACGATGATTCAGTACCGGAGGAGAAGAATGTAACTGAGGAAAAATCAATTGATGAAGCTGATGCAGAATCTGATGTTTCTGAGAAAAATGATGATGAATACAGACCTGCAACAGCTGATATCTGGGCGCAGATAGACGCTGAGGCGGAAGCTGAAAAACAGGCGCTTGCCGAAGATGAAGAAGCTGTACGTCAGAAGGAGCTTGAGGAAGAAAAGGCAAGGCTTGAAGCGGAAGAGGAACGTCAGAGGAAGCGTGAAGAAAGAAAGAGCCGTGCTAAAAAGCGTAACTGGAGTACGGATACAGCTTCTCAGACAAGCAGCAGTACGCAGGAAGATGATGACTGGCTTAAATCATGGAGGGAAGGCACAAACTCAGGAGAGTGATAGATATGAATTTTGTTATAGCTTCAAATAATAAGAAAAAAGCAGATGAGCTTGAAAGAATATTAAAGCCGCTCGGTATCAGTGTAGCAACTGCTCAGGAGCTTGGCGTTTCATTGGATGATGTTGAAGAAACAGGAGAGACATTCAAAGATAATGCAGAGCTTAAAGCGCAGGCGGCACTGAAGAAAACCGGACTGCCTTCGATTGCTGATGATTCCGGACTGATGGTAGATGCGCTCGGCGGAAGACCGGGAGTTTATTCCGCCAGATACGCTGATACGGATGAAGATAAGATAAACAAGCTTTTATCGGAGCTTGCGGATTCCGGAACTGATAACAGGGCAGCACATTTCGTGTGTGTAATCTGCTGTGTATTTCCTGACGGAAGAAAGATCTTTGCTTATGGTCAGTGCGACGGAAACATTGGTTTTGCGCCCAGAGGGAATAACGGCTTCGGATATGATCCTGTATTTTTCGTAGATGGCAATAAAACCTTTGCGGAGCTGACGGACACTCAGAAGGACGCTATGAGCCACAGAGGAAAGGCTTTGCGTGAATTGAGCGAGCTTTTGCGCAAGGAAATATAGAGTATATCAAATTGATATGAAAGAGGAATAACGAATGTTGACAAGTAAACAGAGAGCATTTTTGCGTTCACTCGCTGCTGATGAGGATACAATAGTTTATGTCGGAAAGGGCGGAATGAGCGAACAGATAATAAAACAGGCTGAGGATGCCATGACGGCAAGAGAGCTTATCAAAGGCAAAGTACTGGAAACAGCGGATATTGGTCCGAGAGAGGCAGCGGAGCTTATCGCAGCTTCTACAGGATGTGATGTTGTCCAGATAATAGGTTCAAAATTTGTCCTGTTCAAAAGAAATACAGAATCACCCAGAATTGAATTACCCAAAAACAAGAAGAAAAAATAAAGCTGAATTGTATAATAAACGGAGTGATGAAAATGAAAACAGGAGTTTTCGGAGGAAGCTTCAACCCTATACATAACGGACATATTGAGCTTGCAAAGATGTTTTATAAAGAACTGGAGCTTGACCGTCTGCTTATAGTACCGTCCTATATAGCGCCGCATAAATTCGTTGACAAGGCTATATTTCCGGATCAGCGCTTTGAAATGTGTGCATTGGCTGCCAAGGATATAGAGGGCTTTGAAGTTAGTAATATAGAAATAAAAAGACATGGTGCAAGCTATACATACCTTACTTTGAAGGAACTGCACTCAATTTATCCTGATGATGAACTGTATCTTATCACAGGTGCAGATATGTTTCTGACGATTCATCAGTGGAAAAAACCGGAGGTAATATTCCAGCTTGCAACAATATGCGGCATACCAAGAAATGATGATGATATTTCTGCTTTAAATAAGCAGGCTGAATATCTTTCTTCGCTTAATGCGCGTACAAGAATACTTGACGCTGCTGTAATGACGGTATCTTCAACTGAAATAAGACAAAAAGTTAAAGCCGGAGAAGATATTTCTACTCTTGTAGATCCCGCTGTAAATAAATATATTAAAGAGCATAATTTGTACCGGTGAAAGCTCTTTATCATAAACTGAAAAAACTAAAATAGCAAGGAGATAAAAATGGGATTGTTAACTCCGACCGTTGCACTCAGTAAGGTGACGGAAATAACACCTTCGCTTTTGACTAAAATGGGAATAGATGCGATACTGCTTGATGTTGACAATACTCTTGCACCGCCTACGGAAACTACACCCTATGACGGAGTTCAGGAATGGATAGATCTTATCAAAGAAAGCGGTTTTGCAGTAGTAATATGTTCAAATAATTTTCATTCAAGAATAGAGCCTTTTTCAAAGTCAGTTGGTCTTGAATGCGTGGCAATGAGTCTTAAACCGTTTCCGTTTGGATTTATCAGAGCTAAAAAAAAGCTGCATGAGAAGCCTGATTCGGTAGTTGTAGTGGGAGATCAGATCTATACCGATGTGCTTGGAGCAAATCTTGCAGGGATGCAGTCTATACTTCTTGAACCGAGGTCAGATGAAAAAGGGATAACTATATGGGTAAGGCGCAAACTGGAAATAAATATCAGAAAAAAGCTTTACGGAAATAAAACTGAAAAGGAATGATAAAATTGTCAATTACAGATCCTGATAAAATAGACGCTGCGGCCGCCGGGGAGGATGAGCTTGTTTTGCTTATAAGCGATCATCTCAGATGGGACAGCTATCAGGCAGCTCATTTGAGTATGCTTCAGGACAAACTGAATACGTACATAAAATATATTGACAGTAAGTCGTACATGAAACAGTTTCCCGGAAATACATTTACTAAATTCAGAATACAGATAGATTTTCTTCATAAATATGACGGAGGGTTTGTAAAGATGCTGAACTTAGCTAAGACGGAACTGAATAAGAGAAATATCACTGTGACCTATAGTGTTGTATGATATGAAAGACAGAAAAAATGTTGGTATTATAAGTCTTATCTTTCCGGCAGTATTTTGTACAATGCTGTGGGGGACGGCTTTTCCTGGGATAAAGGCCGGGTATGATCTTTTCAGTATAGCTGCCGGCGATTCCGGTTCAAAAATGCTTTTTGCCGGTGCAAGGTTTTTTATTGCAGGCATTATCGTTATAGCAGTTTCTGTATTAAAACGAAAAAACGGAGAGAAGATAGTACCTGAAAAAAAGGATATTTTTCCTTTAACGCTGCTGGGCTTTTTTCAGACTTTTTTGCAGTACACCTTGCTGTATACAGGTATCTCCTCTGTTTCAGGAACGAAATCGTCTGTATATACATCAGTTGCAGCATTTGCGACCGTTTTGGTTTCACCTCTCTTTTTTAAGAAAGACAGACTTACTGTTATGAAGGTTTTCGGATGTATTGCTGGTGTTGCCGGAATAGCCTTTATGTCCCTGGGGGACGGTTCGATATCTGAATTTATCTTACTTGGTGACGGACTGGTATTGATGTCAAA
>CACXDE010000093.1 GCA_902766305.1 uncultured Ruminococcus sp.
GATGAAGACGGAAACGGCAAAACAGTTACAAAGGATTTCACAATCACAGTAAAATGATTTTCAGATGATTCTGAAATACAGCAAGCCCCTCACAGGTCTGACCTATGAGAGGCTTGTTTTTGTGATATGCCGCTGCTTTGAGCTAACAACTGATAACTGATGCTCCTGCAGGGGTTAGTTTTTATTATTTATCAAGGTGCATAAGCAGTGCTTTCAGACCTAAATAATAGCTGTTTTTTCCGAACCCGGCGATAGCTCCTATACATACGGGCGAAATGACGGATTTTCTTCTGAACTCTTCTCTTGCGCCGATGTTTGACATATGCGTTTCAACTGTCGGAATATGTACGGATGAAATTGCATCCATCAGCGCATAGCTGTAATGAGTAAGTGCCCCGGCGTTTATCATTATGCCGTCCTTGTTGCCGTAAGCAGAATGTATCTTGTCTATAATATCGCCCTCGTGATTGGACTGATATATTTCAAGCTCGATATCAAGCTCCTTTGCCCACTGCCTGACATCATTGTTGATGCTTTCGGCAGTTTCCGTTCCGTATGTTCCTACGTCTCTGATACCTACCATATTAAGATTCGGTCCAAGTAAAAATAATATTTTTCTCATTATAAAAAACCCCTTCTTCGTTTTTTGCGCTTGACATAGTTAATATAATGTTGTAGAATGTACATAAAGAGGAGTACTGCACAGCAAGCGGTTTTCTCCCAAATAGTGATGTTAAGAAAACACCGTATCTTTGGTAGAGATGGGCGGTGTTTTCTTATTTTTGTTTGACAGCTGACAGTTTTAAGTTTTTGGTTAGCCTTTCAGGGGAGGCTGAGCAGCTCCCTTATTCTGTCTACCCTATCGGAAAGATAAAGATAACCTAAAAGCGCTTCAAATGCTGTAGCAGCATGATATTCTCCCATGGTCGCATTTTTCGGCGCATGATTTACATGGGCGTTTCTGCCCCGTCTTAATACATCTGCTTCTTCTTCGGTAAGATAGGGTTCAATCTTTTCCGCAAGAGCAGCCTGCGCCTGACAGCGGACTATTTCGACTTTTTCTATGTTCAGCTGCTTTACCGGTCTGTTGCCCTTGCAGACAAGTTCTTCTCTTACTATAAGATCATACACTCCGTCGCCTACAAATGCTAAAGCGAGCGAGTTAAGCCCCTTCGGGTCGCAGGGAAGTCCGGATAACCTTGACATTGAAGCTCCCTCCGTTTATTCAACAAATTCAAATTCAAAATCATACAGACTTACGGTGTCGCCTTCCTGTATGCCTGCTTCTCTCAATGCGTCTATTACGCCTGAACTGATAAGAACTCTCTGAAAATACTGTACACTGTCGCTGTCGCTGAAATCTATCATTCGCAGAACACGCAGAAGCTTGTCCGCTTCAACAAAGAATGTATCTCCGTGTGCTGTGACTTTAATGTCCTGCTTTTCTATTTCTTCCTCAGTCGGAAGCGGCGCAGGTTCGGGTTCGTAACGTGCTATCGGCGGAAGCTTTGAAAGCTGCTCCTGTATCTCTTTAAGCAGAGGTTCTGTCTGGTAGTCTATGGCTGCCATGATGGGGAAGAATTTATACCCCTGTTCTTCAATAAACTTGCGGAAATCTTCCACAACATCGTCTTCCGTAAGGTCGCACTTATTTCCGGCAACTATCATCGGACGCTTCGCCAGTTCAGGGTCAAACTTTTTAAGCTCTTCATTGATTATGCGGAAATCCTCCTTGGGGTCACGGCCTTCACTGCCGGACACGTCCACCATATGAACAAGCAGACGGCATCTTTCAACGTGTCTGAGAAACTGATGTCCAAGACCAACTCCGTCACCAGCACCTTCTATGAGACCGGGAATATCAGCCATTACAAACGATGATTCAGGTCCCATACGGACAACACCGAGTACAGGTGTGATTGTAGTAAAATGATAATCAGCAATAACCGGCTTGGCCTGACTTACAACGGATATAAGCGTTGACTTGCCGACATTAGGGAAACCAACGATCCCCACATCTGCAAGAAGCTTAAGCTCAAGCTGGACTTCATATTCTTCACCGGGCTGACCGGATTTAGCAAATCTTGGTGTCTGACGTGTCGGCGTTGCAAAATGAGTATTTCCCCAGCCGCCCTTGCCGCCTTTTGCTACGACAACAGGCTCTTTATCAGAAATATCCGCAAGAAGTCTTCCGGTTTCCACATCCTTTACAAGAGTTCCTCTTGGCACACGGATGATAAGATCGTCAGCTTTTTTTCCGTTGCATCTGCCGCCCCTGCCGTTTTCGCCCTTATCGGCTTTGTATTTTCTCTTATATCTGAAATCCGCAAGGGTTGACAGGTTATCATCTGCAACAAAAACAATATTGCCGCCTCTTCCTCCGTCACCGCCGTCAGGTCCTCCTGAGGCGACATATTTTTCTCTGTGAAAGGCAACAGCGCCATCGCCGCCGTCACCTGCTTTAATGTGTATTTTCGCTATATCTACAAACATACTATCCTTCCTTTCTTCCGTAAAGTACAGGTAAATAACAGTTTTAAGTTTTCAGTTGTCAGTTAAAAGCAGTTTACTTTCCGCTTCGTTCCTTTAAGGGGTGGCTTTGAGATTGTGAGTAGTTTCGATTGTATTCCCTGAAAGGATAGTGGAGGAGTTTTTTTGAGATTGCAACTGACAACTTCCAACTGACGGCTGTTAATAAAGATTCTTCGCTGCTTACGCTCTTTAGTTAGAATGACATAGGGGTCAGCCGTTCAGCTCTTCCGATATAGCTGCAAAATCTTCCATTGTCATTTCCTCGGCTCGTGCATTTGTGCGTATGCCAGCCCTTTCAAGCAGTGCCGTCACCTCCTGCTTCGGCATGGAAAGACCGCTGCTCAGAGAGTTTGAAAGAGTTTTTCTTCTCTGTGAAAACGCAGCCCTGACAACTTTGAAAAAATTTTTCTCATCACTGACTTCTACAGGCGGATTATGTCTTATATGAAGCTTTATTACAGCCGAATCCACCTTCGGCGCAGGCATAAAGCTGCCTTTAGACACCTTGAACAGAATTTCCGGTTCGCTGTAAAAATGTACAGCCGCACTTATTGCGCCGGAC
>CACXDE010000094.1 GCA_902766305.1 uncultured Ruminococcus sp.
AGATACTCTTTTCCCTGATGGTATGGAGAATGTACCAAAGAAATTTGCTATCTCAAAGCGGAATGATTGGATGATACAGCAGTCGGGGGTTGCGGTCTGCTATGTGCATAAGATTACTGGAGGTGCGGCGAAGTTCAAGGAGAAAGCCGTGAAGAAAGGTTTACAAGTAATGAATTTTATAGTTAACGAATGATTATTCTAAATAAACTAAAAACATTTAAAAAGACGAAAAACAAATTTTATATTCGATAATCATCAAAAACGATTGATTTCAGAGAGATGATTTGCTATAATATGTATAAAATATTAACGAGGATGTGAATATTATGGCTGTAAGCTATAAAAAACTTTGGAAATTGCTCATAGACAAAGATATGAAAAAATCTGACCTTGAACGAGAAGCTAAGCTTACTCATTACTCGTTAAGTAAACTTTCGCAGGGTAAAGACGTTTCTACTGAAGTGTTGGGTAAAATTTGCGAAACACTTAACTGCACTATAGACGACATCATGGAGTTTATACCGGAATAAAAATGATGTGTGTCTTATCTCAAAAATCTATGAAAGAATAGAGGAGAAATAATGAATAAGCAACAATTAGCCTCATTAATATGGGATACTTGTAACGACTTGCGAGGATCCATTTCGGCAGTAGAGTATAAAGATATTATCCTGGGCTTTATATTTTATCGTTTTGTTTCCGAAAATGAAGTCTCTTTTCTGAAAAAACAGGATTGGACTATGGAAATAATGAAAGAAGAATTGACGGAAGAAGATGCCGACACGGTCAAACAATGCAAAAATCGTCTTGGATACTTTATAGCCTATAAGAATCTTTTTTCAACATGGAAAGATCACTCAGCGAGTTTTACAGTGTCGGATGTAACAGATGCACTGAATGCTTTTGTCAGAAACATTGGAAGCAATCCAAATCACCAAAAGCTTTATAAGGACATTTTCAAATCTCTATCTGACAAGCTGAGCAAAATGGGCTCAATTAATGAACAAACAACCCACATTAAAAAAGTCATAAAGGTCGTCAATCGCATTCCTATGGATGAAAATCAAGGCTATGATGTACTTGGCTTTATATATGAGTTCTTACTAAAAAACTTTGCTTCCAACAGTAAAAAAGACGGAGAATTCTATACCCCACACGAAATATCTGTACTTATGTCAGAAATTATTGCTCATCACTTGCGTGATAGGGAGCAAATCAATATTCTGGATCCAACCAGCGGTTCTGGTTCTCTGCTGATCAATATTGGTCAAAGCGTACAGAAATACTTACAGGACAGTGGAAACATAACCTACTATGCTCAGGAACTTATTCAGGAAACTTTCAACCTTACACGAATGAATCTTATTATGCGTGGTATCAAACCCTCCAACATAAAAGTACGCCGTGGTGATACATTATCAACCGATTGGCCGTACTTTGACGACAATGATGAAAGCAATTATGAATATGTACCTGTTGACTGTGTAGTATCAAATCCGCCATATTCTCATAAATGGGAAGCAGACAAATACATGAATGATCCTCGATATAAAAACTATGGAACTGCTCCTGCATCAAAGGCAGACTATGCCTTTTTGCTGCACGATTTGTATCATTTGAAAGATAACGGCATTATGTGTATCGTAATGCCGCACGGTGTTTTATTTAGAAGTGGCTCCGAGAAAGAAATACGCAAACAGCTTGTAGAAAACAATAACATTGAGGCAATTATCGGACTTCCCTCAAACTGTTTTTACGGTACAGGTATTTCAACAATCATCTTAGTATTAAAAAAGCATCGTGAAGCCAGCGATATCCTGATTGTGGACGCATCAAAAGAGTTTTACAAAGACGGTAACAAAAATCGTTTGTCCGGTCACCACATTAAAAAGATTGTCGATGCAGTTTTGAACAGAGAAAGCATTCCGCATTTTGCTAATCTTGTTTCCAAGCAGTCGATCAAAGAGAACGAGTATAACCTCAATATTCCTCGTTATGTTGAAGCGGAAGAAAAAATACCTGTTGATCTTCACGCAACCATGTTCGGCGGTATTCCGAATTATGAGATCGAACATCTCGGTAAATACTGGGATGCTTTCCCGAAACTGCGTGACGAAATTTTCAATCGGATAAACGAACATACTTCCGAAGTAATGTGTGATTCTGTAATAGAAACCATTAAACAAAACGATGATGTGATTGCATTTGAAGCAAAATATAAAGAAGCATTTCATACTCTTGAAGAACAGCTTTATCGTCTTTTGATAGAGAATCCCGTTGAGAATGTATCCGCATTAAAAGCGGAAATCACAAAACGTATTTTTGAGCTTTGTGAGCAATTTGAAATTGTAGATAAGTATCTGGTGTACAAGGCATTTGATGATGTATGGGAACAGATCAGCCTGGATCTGGAAGCAATTCGCTTGCAGGGGCTTGATGCTGCCCGAAGTGTGGAAGATATTGAAGTGTACGATAAAAAGGAAAGAGATGCCGTAAAAAAAGGAGAAGAAGGCAGGGTTATTCCGTTCTCACTGATTCAGAAGCATCTTTTTACCGATGAATTCACACAAATGGACGGTTTAAATAAAGAATTGGCAAATGCAACATCGGAATACGAGTCTTTCTGGGAAGATCTTGACGAAGAACTGAAAGAAGAACTGAAAAAGAAAGAAGACGGCGAGGAACAGTCAGAAGCAAAGCTTGATACAAAGCTGCTGAAAGTAAAGTATCAGGAAGTGTTAAGTACACTCTCTGATGATACAACGAAAAAATATGAAGAATATGCTGCGTTGAAGCCCGTGCAGAAAGCTAAGTTCCAGAATGACCATCCGGAATTGATCTGGCCGGATGATTCAGAAAAAATGAAAAACGGCACTTATAAACAGGCTGCCATCAACGCAATTGTTGAACAGATCAAAAGCAGCATTGTGATTGATGAGGAGGAAGATGATTATAAAATCAGACATTTATATCTCCTCGGTCAGCAGATCTCTGATCTGAAAAAACAAATCAAGAAGCTTGAAACCGATCTTGATACCAAAGCAAGAGAAGCTATCGGTACATTGTCCGATGATGAGATAAAGATGTTACTGAAAGAAAAATGGCTCACACCTGCTATGCAGAGCATCAATGCTATTCCGGCATCAATTATTTCAGACCTGAACCGTTCTGTAAATGAGATTATATCAAAGTATAACAATCCTCTCCTCCCCCTTGATACCGATATTGCTGAAACCGAGAAAGCATTATCCGGTATGTTGGGTGATTTGACAGGCGATGCTTTTGATATGTCAGCTATTCAGCAATTCAAAATACTGTTGGGAGG
>CACXDE010000095.1 GCA_902766305.1 uncultured Ruminococcus sp.
CCTGTAAAAGAATCAATCAGCTTATCGTAAATATTCAGCATAACAGCCATCGTGCCGCCGCTGACACCAGGGATAATGTTGGCTACACCAATAATACAGCCGTAAACCATGTTCAATATGATATCCAGATACTTTTTTAACACGTTCATAGCAACGCTCCTTATGTTCTTATAGAGAAATTTCAGTTCTGCCTGCGAACAACCGCATATTCATCGTCATTTCTGTAATACGGGCACGACTCTGCTGTACCAGATAAAAACCGTGCTGTTTCGTCCTCGTCCAGACACGCCATACACTCGTAACATTCATAATCATCGTTGTAAACATATTGGCTGCAGCTTTCACAGCCTGAAAATGCCGTCATTTCCTCATACCCCCTTTACCGTTCTCCATAGTATCATAATACGAAAAAATTTTCAATCGGAGACCAGAAAAAAAACAACTAAATTTCCCTCCGTCTTTCAGCAGCCTTTTGTTCCTTCTTGTAAAAAAAGACAGAGATATCTGCCGGAGGGTACAAAAACACGGGAGAAATATACAAAGCGTATTTTTTTTGAATTTTTTTCTAAAAAACACTTGCAATTTTCCCGAATAAATGATAATATAAGCTGTACGCGATAGTAGGAAAAGGGAGGTGTCTGTATGCCTAATATCAAATCAGCAAAAAAGCGTGTAAAGGTTGCTGCTGCCAGAACAGCTGCCAATAAGATTGTTAAGAGCAATCTGAAGACCAGCATCAAGAAGGCTGTTGCTGCTGTTGAGAGCGGTGCTTCGGATAAAGATATGGCTGTACGTGTAGCGATCAAGAAGATTGATCAGGCCGCTGCTAAGGGTATCCTTAAGAAGAATACGGCTTCAAGAAGAAAGTCTTCTCTGGCTCGCAAGCTTAACGCTTCTGCCTGAGCCAAAAAACAGATTTGACTGAATTCAATAAGACGATGTCATCTCGCACCAAAAGCAGAACCGCCATGTTCTGCTTTCTTTTTTTGCCTGAAGAGTCTTTTCGCCAATATTTCGCTAATATTTGTCATAATATTCTTGACTTTTTTGTAAAAGAATTATATAATTAGCTTAAGCTGAACTTCACGTTAGGAGGAATCTATATGAGTAAAAAATTCTTCATCATCTTTATTTCGATTGTCGTTGCTGTTGCTGCTTTGGCAGCCGCCTGGACAACGTGCATGGTTATCAAGAAGAAGCATCAGAAAGAAGAAGAGGATCTGGAACATTATCTGGACAGCTCTATTGAGTAATGGCCTTTTATCGTTCTGTCCTGTTGAATGCTGCTGTCAATATTTCGGGAGTCGGGCTGTTTGTGCTCGTCTCCTTTTTTATTACCTCCGACAGCACAAAAGAAACTGCCTGTACCATATTCTTGACAAAAAATAAGATAATAGTATAAAACTATTGTATTTTCCGGAGGATTTATGCTATACTGTAAGGGAATACTATGCAAAGGAGCTTTCTTATGAACATTACAAAAGATATTCTCTATGTGGGTGTCAATGACCACAAAATCGACTTGTTTGAAGGACAATATGACGTTCCTAACGGTATGGCATACAATTCCTATGTCATTGCAGATGAGAAAATCGCTGTTATGGATACCGTCGACCGCCACTTTACACAGGAATGGCTTGATAACCTCGAAAATGCTCTCGGAGGCAAAAAGCCTGATTATCTCATCGTACAGCATATGGAGCCGGATCACAGTGCTAACATCGTCAACTTTATGAGCAACTATCCTGAAGCTGTTATCGTATCAAGCAGTAAGGCTTTCACCATGATGAACAACTTCTTCGGTACACAGTTTGAAGACAGACGCATTGTTGTCAGTGAAGGCAGCACACTCGTTCTCGGTGAGCATACTCTCCATTTTGTCGCCGCACCAATGGTACACTGGCCGGAAGTAATTGTCACCTATGACAGCAAAGATAAGGTATTGTTCAGCGCTGACGGTTTTGGAAAATTCGGCGCATTAGATGTCGATGAGGATTGGGCGTGTGAAGCAAGACGGTACTATTTCGGCATTGTGGGCAAATACGGCGCACAGGTACAGAATCTCCTGAAAAAAGCCGCTGCACTGGACATCCAGACAATCTGCCCGCTGCATGGACCCGTTCTGAAAGAAAATCTCGGCTATTATCTCAATCTCTATCATATCTGGTCAAGCTATGGCGTAGAGAGTGAAGGAATCATGATCGCCTACACCTCTGTCTATGGTCATACAAAGAAGGCGGTAGAACTGCTGGCAGAGGCACTCAGACGCAGAGGCTGTCCGAAGGTCGCCGTCAATGATCTGGCTCGTGAAGATATGGCGGAATGTGTGGAAGATGCTTTCAGATACGGCAGAATTGTATTTGCA
>CACXDE010000096.1 GCA_902766305.1 uncultured Ruminococcus sp.
TCAAGAGATCTTATACGCAGCGGCAGTGACAGCGCATTTGTCAGTGCAGAGTTTACCGATTTGTCAGAAAAAGCTTTGCGTCAGGCGCAGGAGCTTGGCTTTGAAGCAGAGGAGGACGGTTCGTTTCTGATACAGAGAGAGCTGTCTCTTTCTGGAAAGGGAAAATGCAGGATCAACGGCAGACCGGCGCCGGTCAGTACACTGAGAGCTTTTGGTCAGTACCTTATAGATATCCATGGACAGCATGCAAGCTATGAGCTTATGTCGCCTGAGCTGCATATCACCTACATAGATAAGATAGGAGAGCTTTCTGAAAAGATTGAAGAGTACAGAAAGGTATTTAAGGAATATTCATCGCTGAAATCTGAGCTTAACAAGGCAAATGTGGACGAGAGCGAAAGGGAAAGACGGATAGATCTTCTTTCCTATCAGGTAGATGAGCTGGAGCAGGCTGATTTTTATGTCGGAGAATATGAAGAGCTTCGTGACAGGAAACAGATAGTCGAAAACAGCGGAAAAATAGCTGCTGCCCTGAATGAAGCACATGAATATCTCAACGGAGGTGAGGACAGCGACGGCGCAATACAACAGCTTGAATTTGCCTGTGAAAGCCTTGATGATATACTTGACTGTATGCCGGAAACAAGTGAAATCGCCGGAAGGATAAGAAATGCTGTTTACGAGCTTGAAGACTGCCGTGATGAGCTTGTGTCAATGTCTGATATTTCCGAGGACGGTGACAATATTGACGAGATAGAGGAAAGACTTGATCTTATCTACAGTCTTGGAAAAAAGTATGGTCACACCATTGAAGAAATGCTTGAATATCTTGATAAAGCAAGGGCAGAGCTTGATTATCTGAAAAGATATGATGAAAATAAGGAGACCTTGGAAAGATCTTGTGCTAAGGCTAAGCAAAAAGCTGATATGCTTGCTGAGGAGCTGTCATCAGACAGGAGAAAAGCAGCTGATGATTTCTGCAAGGCTGTAAAACAGGAAATGACATTTCTCGATATGCCGAATGTGGAGCTTGTAATTACTATGGAAAAGTGTGAGCTTAACAAAAACGGCTGTGACAAACTGGAAATTCTTATATCTACCAATCCGGGAGAACAGCCTAAGCCTGTTGCAAAAATAGCGTCGGGCGGCGAGCTTTCAAGAATGATGCTTGCAATAAAAAATGTTCTTGCCGGAAGAGATGATATTGATACGCTTATCTTTGATGAGGTGGATACAGGTATAAGCGGAAGTGCCGCACAGAAGGTCGGTCTTAAGCTTAAAGAGGTATCAGGAACAAAACAGGTGCTTTGTGTAACACATCTTGCACAGATAGCGGCGCTTGCTGACAATCATTTCAAGATAAGCAAATCGGTAAAGAATGATAAGACCTATACGGAAGTAAAACCGCTCGACCATAACGGCAGGCGAGACGAGCTTGCGCGTATTATCGGCGGTGTGGAAATAACTCAGGCAACCCTCGACTATGCTGAGGAGCTGCTTAAATAGAAAAGGAGAAGATATTTATAGATTGTTTGTTTTGCAGTATTATCAAGGGAGATATTCCTTCAACGAAGGTGTATGAGGATGAAACAGTTTTTGCTTTCAAGGACATAAATCCTGTGGCGCCTGTTCATATCCTTATCGTTCCCAAAAATCATTTGTCATCTGTAAATGATGTTACGGAGGAAAACAGTGCTGTTATAGCACATATCTATGAGGTTGCCGCTAAACTGGCAAAGGAAATGGGTATAGCTGAAAGCGGATACAGAGTTGTATCCAACTGCGGTAAAGACGCTGGTCAGACGGTTTTTCATCTTCATTTTCATTTGCTCGGCGGAAAGGTGCTGAAATTAGAAATGTGCTGATACGGGGGTAATAGCATGAAGCGGCCATTGGCAGTGATAGGATTTTCATATTCAGCTGCCCTGCTGGCTGCTTTTTTGTTTGGTTTTGTACACATTATTGCAGCTGTAATTATATCTGGCACTCTGTTTGTTATCAGTCTCTTTCTGCCTTTGGTCAGAAAGCTGCCTTATGTCAAAGCAGTACTGTTTTCAGTCCTGGCAGCAATGACAGTGCTTTATTTCTATAATATTGCTTATGTTGAGCGAACGGATGTTCTTATGGAAAATGAGGTGCATATCAGGGCGGAAATATGTGATTTGCCTTATGAACAAAACAACAGGGTATACTATACCCTGAAAACAACCCAGATAGATTTTCCGGACTGTCCTCAGAATATAAAGCTCAGGGTTTCTTCAGCAAAGGCACTGAGAGCTGAACCGTATGATGTGGTAGATTTTACAGTGAAGATATACTCACGCAGCGGAAGCCAGCGTTATTCCGATATTGCAAGGGGAATAATGCTAAGAGGAAGTATAGTCCAGGGAGAAAGTATAAAAATAGAAAAACAGGATACAAAGCCCTTGTACTACTATGCAGTATGTATCCGGAAAAGAATATTTGACATAATAGATATGGATTTTCCGAAGGAGCTTTCTCCTTTTATGAAGGCGCTGATAACCGGTGAAAAATCATCTTTATCAGGAGAAGAGCTTGCGGTTTTCCGCAATGCCGGAATAATGCACATAATAGCCGCCTCGGGGTTTCATCTGGCGGTGCTTACAGGTATGATTTCTGCTGTGATAATGTTTTTACTGAAATGCCGCAGGAATACAGCTTCACTGATATGCGCAGTCTTTGTTTTCATCTATATGGCGGTTGTCGGCTTCACTCCCTCAATTATGAGGGCAGGTATCATGACGATAATATTACTTCTGGGAAGCTTTGCGTTCAGAAAATCAGATTCGCTGAACTCTCTCGGAGCAGCTTGTCTTGTTATCTGTTTTATTGACCCGTATGCTGTTTGTGACGCCGGGTTTCTTTTATCCGTTTTGGCAACATTTGGTATAATAGTGCTTGAACCGAAACTTACTGGCAGATTGACAGAGCTTTTTCAGCCAAAAGGCAGCGATAAAACTACTCTGAGACGAACACGCTTTTTTGTAAGGCATAAGAGAGGTATAGAATCGGCAGCTGCATTTGTAACAGTTCCAGTCTGCGCTATTATTTTTACATATCCTGTTACTGTTATTTGTTTCAGATATTTTGCGCCGTATTCACTTCTTACAAATCTGCTGACATCATTTGCAGCTTCGCTGCTGCTGTCAATGCTGTTTATTCTTGTTATTTTACAGGTCAGTGTGATATTTTCATTTTTGAAGTTTCCGTTTATCATTTTGTGCGGATTGCTTGGAAAATATATAATAAGCGTAGCTGGGCTTATAGCCGGACTTCCGTATTCAGGAATGAAAGCGTCTTATGAATATGTGCCGGTAGTGATTGCGCTTGTATTCGCTGTAACGGCAGTGTACCGTTTTGCAATGAAAAACAGAAAGAGAAGAACACTGTCTGTTATGACGGCTGCGGCTTTTTTATTTTTTACCGTGGGAAGTTCGATTGATACCGCTGCTAAAGCTGACAGTAAAAAGGTCTCCGTGCTTGATACTGGCAGCGGTATATCTGTTATTCTGTCAAAGAATAATGATTCCGCCGTTTTAAGCTGCGGAGGAAGCTATGACAAGATAAATGAGATAATAACATATCTTTCCGATACTTCTGAGAGTGAGATAAGATATATGCTGTTAACGGATACATCAGCAGAGTGCAGCGCATATGCAGAAAATATTCTGAAAAGCTACAATGTCAGGACAGTACAGGCATATGATGAGGATAAGTATTATGACCGTCTGCACAGTCTCGTTATGGGGAGTGAAGAGGTTATCATGTCGGAGAGCGGTACAAAGAAAACAGAATCTTTTATCTGCTGCGGAACAGAAATAGAGATTTATAAAACGGATAAATGCAATGCTGTAAGATTTGACACTGATGGAACGGTGTACCTTATTTGTCACAGAAAGACAGATTGTTCACAGCTGCCTGTAGATTTCAGAAAAGCAGATGTTATGATTATCGACGGAATATCTGAAAACATGGAATGCGTTTCTGCGTCAAATGTGATAATATCAGATTCTCCGGCGGAGCTTGAAAATGATATAGAAGGTTCTGAGCTTGGAAGTGCTGAGCTTTACTATACAGCAGGATACGGAAATATTGGTATCAGGCATTACGGAGACGGGCATATCAGTATAAGGAGGGAAAATGATTGGCTAAACTGAACGAGCAGGAATTTAAAAAGGAAATGTCAAACGGAGAGCTGAAAACTCTGTATCTTATTTACGGCAGCGAAAAATACCTTGTAAAAAAATATACCGAAGCCCTTATAAGAAAAACAGTAGGTAAGTCTCCGGGGGATTTTGATTTTTATAAATTCGGGAGCAGTGCTGCGCTTGATGAGATATATGACGCTTCCCAACAGATATCAATGTTTTCAGATAGGAAATGTGTTTGCGTTTATGATTATGATGTTAATTCCCTGAGTGAGAGCGACTTTAAAGAGCTTGAAAATTTTTGCGGAGAAATATCCCCCACGACAGTTCTTATTTTTTCTATGCCGACGCTTGACACGGCAGATAAAAAGAAAAAGGAAGGAACAAAGGGTAAATCAAAGTTCAGCCGCTTTTGGTCATGCGCAGATAAGAATGGAGTAGTTCTTGAGCTTGAGCCTCTGACGGGGGCAGCCCTTGAAGCACAGCTGATAAAATGGGCTGAAAAAAACGGCAGCAAGCTCAGCAAATATAATGCGGCAAAAATTATTTCATCGGCTGGAAATGATATGAACCTGCTGAAAAATGAGGTCGATAAGCTTAGCGCATATGCAAACGGTGCAGAGATAACGGAAGATATCATCAAATTGTTGTGCGTGAAAAACAGTGAAACAAAAAGCTACATGCTTTCAAAGTACATAATGATAAACGATTTCAATAATACATATCGTGAGCTGGATATTCTTTTCGGACAGAACGAGCGTCCGGAGATTATCCTGTCCGGACTCAGCA
>CACXDE010000097.1 GCA_902766305.1 uncultured Ruminococcus sp.
GCTGAGATTGTCAAGAGAGTAAAGTATCAGTATCCCGTCAGCACCCTCTTTTGCCGCCAATGCTGATATTTCTTTTTTGTAATATCTCATATCCGCCATAATTATCTCATGATAATTCTGTGACAGAAAAGGTACGATACTGTGTGCATAGGAATCCTTTAAAACAATCAGCGTTCCGCTGTCAACAGCCTTATTGGTTATCCTGACAAGGCTGTGGTTTCCGTCAAGAAAGACAGGGTATTTGTCGTCTTCATTAAGATGTTCACGGAAGAAATAGCTTTTCCCCGTTTTCTTGTCGCTGCCGTCTGATATCTCTATGGTAACGCTGTCCTTCGGCTGATTCTTTGCCGACCATAATTCTATACTGTCAGAAGAAAGCATCCACAAAGCGCTCTTTGAATATGATGTACCGTAAAAGCCTTCTTCCTTCTCCTTGCTAAATCCGCTTTCCGGAACAGGCTCAAATCCCATGCTTTTTCCAAGGAGCGCATAACATTCATATGCCCCCTTGCTTGTCCAGTGATGATCTGTTTTATAATACAGCTGTGCGCTGCCAGCCTTCTCTGAAAAAGCTTTTGTAACGTCCGTAAATATAACATTATCTCCAAGTCCGGCTTTGAACTCATTTATCAGCTTATCATCCTGATATGTTTCATGCAGCGCAGGAAGCTTATTCTGATTTATATATCCTGACGACGGCACCACAGTCATATACACCGGAATATCAGAGTAATCGGAATATTCCTTTATAAATCCGGCATTCTTTTTCAGATTCTCCGTTTCTTTTGACGGCTTAGGGAAAAGATAACCGTCACTGCCGACATAAATATCCTTAGAACCGTTTCTCCCTTCGGCAAGCTCCAGACAGGCGCTTGTTCCTACAAAGAAGTTTCTTCCGGGAATATGGTCGGAAAGATATGTATCAAGCTCATTCTGAAATTTTGCATTCATAACAGTTTCAGCTGTAAGCTCCGGAAAAGCAGAAAGCTCTCTCTTTTCCTGTGTTGAAAATGTATCCTTCGGCAGGATAAAGAAAAGCAGCATTATTATAAATATAAATGCGCACATAATAAATGCGGGCAGATAATATACAATTTTTTTCATTTTATACATTCACTTTCACCATGCTCAGAACTTGAAATACAGGAAGGGATTGTATGTGCTTCCGGAAAGCTTAGCGGTACACAGCAGAAGCGCAGCAGCTGTACCGGTGCTGTCCATACAGCACAAAACCGGTCTGCTTTTTATTTTGTGATACAAAACGGATGCCAGCGGCGTAGACGCCAGAGCCGCAATTATAAGCAGAGGGAGATATGATATCACTGTCACCATAACTGTCTCTTCCATAGCAAAACCGTCCGAACCGAACATACGCAGAAAATATGTTCCCATCTCCCCCATGTCCTCAAAATAGAATATCAGCCATCCAAAGACTATAAGTATAAGAGAATAAATATGCCCGAAAACCGCCGGTATCTTTTTCAGAAGCTTTAGCATAAAGGTCTTTTCTACAACAAGTATAACACCAAAATATAATCCCCATAGTATAAAATTGTAGCTTGCGCCGTGCCACAATCCTGTAAGAAACCAGACTATGCCAAGATTGAGTATCTGTCTCGGAAGCCCCTTCCTGTTGCCGCCAAGGGGGATATACACATATTCACGAAACCAGGTTCCCAGAGAAATATGCCATCTGCGCCAGAACTCGGTTATGCTTTTTGAAATATAGGGATAATCAAAGTTTTTGATAAACTCAAAGCCAAACATTTTGCCAAGACCTATCGCCATATCGCTGTAGCCGCTGAAATCAAAATAGATCTGGAACGTATATGCTATGATCCCCGCCCATGCGCCGACAGCACCGCTTTGTGAACCGCTGTTTCTTATGATATCCCAAAGTCCGCCCATTTCATTTGCGATAAGAACTTTTTTTGAAAGACCGATAAGAAATACCTTTACGCCGTCTGTAAACTGTTCAAGATTTTCATGCCTGTCCATCATCTGTGCGGCAACGTCCTCATACCGCACAATAGGACCTGCTATCAGCTGAGGGAAAAGTGATACATACGTACCAAATGCTATAAAATTCTTCTGAACCTTAACCGTATTTCGGTAAACATCTATAGTATATGACATTGTCTGGAAGGTATAGAAGGATATGCCAATCGGAAGAGCAACCTCCATAACAGGCAGATTCAGGAAGGGCAGAACAATATTAAGTGTTTGTCCGATAAGTCCGGCATATTTGAAAAAGCCTAACAATCCCAGATTCACCGCAACGTCAGCGATAAGTATAAGCTTTGAAAGCTTTTTCCTTTTGCGGTATCTTCCTAAAAGAATACCGGCAATATAGTTTACCGCTATAGAGACAAGCATCAGCAGAACAAATACAGGTTCTCCCCATGCGTAAAAAACAAGGTCAACGGCAAAAAGCGTTATATTCCTGAAACGCTTAGGTGTAAGATAGTACAGTACAAGTACAACCGGCAGAAAACAGAACAGAAAAACAAAACTCGAAAAAACCAAAAATCTTCACCACCGATTATATCAGCCTATATTCTGGCTGAAAATGCTTCTGATCTGTTCAGAGTCAGCAGAAATAACCAAAGATACATAAAGTCCTTCGACCTCTACCTTGGCATTTTCGATATTAGCCTTCTGTTTCGGGTCATAATTCTGAACTACATTGTAGATAGAATCAAGGTTTGTCTGAAGCTTAGCCTTGATGTCCTCTGCCTTGCTTTCATCCTTTGCCTTTATATAGATTATCTGATCCTGCTTTACACCGTCAGCGCAGATACCGCCCGTAAATTCATCCATTTCATCCTCAGTGATTCCCATTACACGGTCAAGTCTTTTTGCAGTGATATCTATCATTTCCTCGGGAAGCTGTACCTGAGACTTTACCATTTCATAGATCGAAGCAAGACTGCCGTCTGCCGCCGGAGTTTCAGTACTTTCCTGTACACTATCCTGAGTGCTTTCTTCTGTTCCGGGTTCTGTACCTGCCTGTGAGCTTTCCTCCCCTGTCTGGTCTGTTGATTGTTCATCAGCAGATGACTGAACTGTCTGAGTATTGTCCGGCTTTGTATCCTTATTATCACCATTGCAGGCAGAAACAGATACTATCATTGCGGCAGTAAGAACTGCCAGTAAAAGCTTTTTCATTTTAAAGATCCTTTCTTTTTTCCTTATTTTATATTACTTTTCAATTCCACTTATCCTGTGAAGCAGGAACACGTATTCCCACAAGTACAAACTGTTCCCACAAATACCACTTATCGCCTTTTCTTCTCAGCTGAATTTGTCTGGGACTGTCAGCACCGCCCGAACGGACATTCAGCTTTGCATATCCTTCATTTGCAAAGGAATACGGGTCAGAATAAAAAGTGATTTTGTACGGTTCATCCGGTCTGTAATCATTTTCAGGTTTTGAACCGCTGAAATAAGAAAACGGCAAATATGGCTGATCTCTCAGTCTGTCGTTAAGAAATTGCAAATCGTAGTTAGACAGACTTCCCTTAGGTCCTCGAAGAATATTCAGCATCTTTGTACCATTTTCTTTATCGACAGCGTAACAGCACAATGCACATACCGCTAAAGCCGCTGTCTTGTACGGAGTATCCATTTCAAATTCCGGCAGAGACTGCATTTCATCCGGTGTTTCAGGCAACTGTGAAAAGCTGAAGGTAAAAGCTCCTTCTGCCGGTTTTGAAGGATTACTGGTGATGTCTCCATACGCCTGGCTTTGCATTCTGTCAAAAAGTCCTCCCTGCATAAGCATGATCCTCCTGTCTTATATTTTGCCTGTAATTCAAGAATCCTCCTTAGAGGTTGTCTCCGATACAGTTTCGCTTTCTTCATCACTTTCCTGCTCAACAGGAGATTCCTCAGAGCTTTCAGGTTCGGATACAATTTCGTCACCCGGATATGCTGTTGCAACGCTTGATTTCAGAAAATCAGCCCATACGGCGCAGCCCTTGAATGTCAGGTGCAGACCAAGTCCGCCCGGATCGGAACAAAATTCATTCGGCAGATAGCCGTAGTTGTTTGCAAGCGCATTATAAGAATCCAGGAATCCGTAGCCCTCCTGTGCAGCAAACTGTTTCAGGTTTTCGTTATACTGTCTTATAAGGCTGTTGCTGAGGTGCGGTCTTTCTCTTCCGTAAATTATCGGACTTACTGTCTGGAGATATATTTTTACATCCGGAGATTTCGCCTTAATTTTGTTGAGGAGACTGCGCGCATGGGTGATAACTCCAGCCGGTCCCCATATTCCTATATCATTCATGCCAAGAGTGATTATAGCTTTTTTTGCGCCTGTCAGTTTTACAGCGTCCTCCAAAAGAATTTTTCTGCCCTTGTAAACCGGATGAACATTTCCGGCACGGTAGAGATCCCACTGACTATTCCAGTAGCTGAGACTTCCGGCGCATACAAAGTCAGCATCGCCGAACGCATTGTACCTGTCATTGTACATACTCAGTCCGACTGTCAGACTGTCCCCAAGGAAAACACAGTCGTCAAACCATGAATCGTTTACCTTTACTTCCTCCGGAATGCTTTCAAACTTGTTCTCAAAAACAGGCTTTTCCGGTTCGGGTTCTGTTACGATCGTTGATTCTTCAACAATATACTGCTGAACCTTATCCGGCTCGACCTGACGTATAGGGTCGTCAGCATTGCCGACATCATATGTATAGGTATAATACTGTACCTGCTGAGGTGCCTGACTTGCCTGTGAAACAACAGATGATGTTTTTTTAGTCTGATCTGTCTTTTTTGACGCTTCAGACGAAGCCTTAGAAACCTTGCTTTCTGCCTTCTTGCTTGATTCGTCCTTGGATTCAGTTTTGCTTTCTGCACTGCTGCTTGATATGCTGCTCTGAACTACAGAAGATTCCTTTTCAGAAACCTTTGATGACTGTTCTTCAATTTCAGAAGAAGTATCAGAAGACTCTACAGATACCTGACTTGAAACTGCCGTATCTTCCTCTTCTGTTTCAGTACCCTGACCGCAGCCGCATAACAAAAGCATAGCAGCCAATGCCGCAGCTATAATTCTTTTCATTAACAACTTCCTCCCTATTTTATGATAATATCCTACATTATCCATTATATATTTATAACAATGGATTGTCAACAATTTATTTATGTTCATAGTGCCAGCGTGACGCTGGACCCGCACCAGTCTTTCACCACTTTCTTCTTGGTCGTAACTTTTATGAATCACGGGCGGTGCTATTCCGTAA
>CACXDE010000098.1 GCA_902766305.1 uncultured Ruminococcus sp.
AACCCCTCTTGTTCGCTCTTTGAGCCAAATGCCGGGATTAAGTGTACATAGTTGACCTTACCGATCTGTTTTCTGCAAGTCACATGATATGCTTCCGTATCAATGCTTGTATCCGCTCTCACAGACACGGGTTTAAATCCCAACCTTGAAATAAGCTTTTCTATAAGCTCAACATTTGCGGGGCCTCCTCTAGGTATCCAACTCTTGATAAGGTTGGCTCCGCCTCTTGTCTCTTTACGCGCGTTGTTGGTCAGATAAATCAACGCTCTTTCCAGATCCCTCTTTCCGGAATACTCAAAAATAGTGTCCTCTATGTTTTGTCCCGCACCTCGAACAGCACGATAATTCGTTGCATGCTCGCTTATAAACTCACCGAAGTAGCCAAAAGGTTCTGCCGAATAATCGGTAATAGCATTAACATCTCCTATTGGTATACGGCTCATAATATACTCGGCCGATGTATAGTTCTGATCATTAATCAGGTTCTCTATCATCTCCTTGCTGAATATACCGAAATCATATTCAGGCTTGTTCGCAAGCTCGTTAAGTTGACGTAGCAGGCTTTCACCTTTATTTGCCGCATTCAGTGAGATAGTCTTTCTTATAGACTCAAGCAAACTCACATAGAAACCGTAGTCGCCCGTAACACGAGTAATGCGATACCATGCGTACGCTACTGTCATTATATCATCTTTTTCACCGTTAAAGTTAGAAAGCGTACCATAACTCTCATAAAGCTCTAACTCATCGGAAAAATCCTGGTACATTGTTACAAAGCGCTGCTTGGCCTGCTTGAGACAATCACTATATTGAGCGATATCCTTATGCTCCGTGATCTCACGAATACCCATTTCCTCGCCATAAGCTTTAATGAGCCTTGCTGATCGGAAATTGTGCTTTGATTCAACATTACTAAGTATCTCTGTTAATCGGTCTGGAAGCTCCAGATGGGTTTGGGAAGCGTGGCATTCAATGCGGAAAAGAATGTTGAACTCAGGCATATCACAGAAGGATGATTGAATTTCAGGGAAATAATTGTCATCCAGCAACACATCTTCACCCTTGAGGAAGTCTATAAAGAAGTACCGCTTATTCTTAATGCTAAATGTACCGTTCATCTTTGCAAGCAATTCGGTTGCAGCTCTGCGAATACTCTCCGTTCCCCAATCAAAGCCATTTACAGAGACAGTGTCTGTACACACCTTAATAATATCCGTCAATTCGCCGATAACCTTCGGGGAGATTTCATCATACTGCGACTGAGCAAAGGCATTTTCTGTACCGCTTATATGCTCCGCAACAGTTAACCAATCACAAATACAGGTAATAGCACGCATTATATAACTAAAGAGTTGCGCTGCACGACTGCTGATAAGTTTCTTGTATTCCTTTGCAGGGTGATACTTGTCTGCTTTCACCAGCATTGTGCACGCTTCCGTGTACATCTGATCACTATACTTGCGTACTTTTTGCTTATCGATATTTTCTGCAGAAATGGTGTGAGCATTGCGTATAAACAGATCCGATATGATCCTTTTTGCTGCAAGATATTGATTTGTCTCATTGTCGGCTGCAATATCTAGGCTTTTGCGTATAGGACTCTCGGGATCAAGGAACATAAGTTCTTTTGTTTTACGAAGCTGCACAAGTTTCTCCGGGACATTGCAATAGTCGGCGATTGCTTGACGACATTCTGTCGCAGCAGTAATTGCATTCTGCAAAACGGTACTTCCTGTTCTATAAGTGGCAAAAGAATCTAAACCAAATCCCGTAGTTTCCCTAAAAGTTACCAGATCATTGATCAGTGGCAGCAGAGTTTTGTACCGTGCAAGCAAATTACTCTCCAAACCATACATTTCAACAACAACAGGAAAATCACTGATACTGTAATCCGGTGCGGACGGAGTGTTGAATAAGGCATACATAGCCGCTGCCGTTATAAAATGAGAAGCTGTTTCGGGTATATACTTTTTGGACTCATCAAATACAGCCATGATCACTGTACTAAGATAATCCGAATCTAAGAACGGACTGTCGAATGCATAAGCATAAGCATTGTTGATTGCTTTTAAGGCGTTTCCAATGTTGATAATCTCGCCGTTGTCAGACAATCTTATCTGCGGAGAATCAGCAGAAAGTGCCGCTGCTGTATTTATGTATGTGAGCATACAACACAGCTGATCGGGCTTAAAATTATTTGCTGTATTCAGCACCGAGACATCGTCAATGCCCAAGGAGGCAAAACCTGAATGATCTTTATATGCATCATATGCATTCTGGAGCGATTCATATGTTTCCGATACTGTTGAATCTATATCCTCATCCAGTTCATCATACCCATCTGTCTCATCCACCGAATAATCCGCGGAATCTCCTTCCGCTTTCTTAGCCGAAAGCTTTTTCAACAAGGAGGTTTTGCGCTCAACAGCTTCAGAGAGATTGACATATTTTTCTGCACTCTCATAATCTCCGAGTTCAAAATATAATTCCGCAAGTTCGATATAAATGAGAGTATCACGTTGCTGGGTGCGTTCTGTCATTTTATTTCTCTTTACAATTTCCAACCAATCAAGCAATTCACTAATTGCGGAAGGATAATCATGTAAAGCTTTGTAGCAACGTTCTTTGGATGTCAAGTAGTGAAGAATACGTCCGTGATCATATTTGTCACACTGCTCGATTATATCATTGATTACAGCAATAGCTTTTGAGTAATCGCCTACTTTCATATAGTACTGATGAAGTGCTTCTAATGTTTTCATACGCTTGGACGTTTTATCAACATACCTCTCAACAAAGGCTTTCAATTCTTCCAAATAACCAAGCTCATCGTTTTCGTTACATAGAGAAAGATAGCATAGTATGATTTTTGAAAAAGCGTTTTCCCAATCATCATCCTCAATATGCTTTTTGTAAATTTTCAAAGCCTCAGCGTATTCCTTCTGTGAATAAAGTGCATTTGCAGCACTAATAGACTCTTTACTGCTTTTTTGAGGTGTTGCAACTTCTGATTGAATCTTCGCCGGGTCAACTCCACGTTTAACAGATGTAGCTACATATTTACCAGATCTCCTTGTTATCATAAATCTCACGAAAATTGGATTGAATGATCTCGATGTTATTTTCTTAACTTGTCCCTTCAATGAGACATCAGTTATATCTTTTACATCAAACGAATACCCTGTTCCATTTTCGCACTCTATTTTACCGGTTTCTTCAAAATAGTTGTATTTTACTATTTTTCCGCTGTACTCTTTGGTAACATCAGGTTCGTTACTAACTTCAACTTCTGGTTTTGGCTCCTCGACGGGCTTAATATCAGGTGATAAGGGTTTCAGACTAATATACTTCCTCGCTAATTCACCGACTTCATTTCCTGTTAATTGCAACCGAATATCTTTTATAAGTATGTCAAGACTCGCATCTTCGGTGTTGTCCTTAACATATCTCTTTGCAATATCACGAAGAATATTGATAATCAAATCTCGCTTGGAATCAAATCTTAAATCTGTTAAGACATATTCAACACCAGAGATGTCATTTGACAAAACAGAAGCTGATTTAAGGACTTCAAAGGGTTCTTCAGACTCTTCTTTCGTGCAATCTGATAAATAAACTATAGCAAATGCCGCTGCTAAACGATATAACTCTTTATCGTCATTGTCACCGGCAGTCTTATAAGCCGCACGATACGCAGACTGTGCATCACCGCCCAAAAGG
>CACXDE010000099.1 GCA_902766305.1 uncultured Ruminococcus sp.
CACCGAAGAGGAAGAGGACGATCTGCCGTTTTAGTCAGGAGTTAGGAGTGTGGAGTTAGGAGTTGATGTGTCGGAAACTTCCGCTGCTGACGGACAATAGGGTAATATTATTTTAATATTGAAGTAATATCATTTTAATATTGATATGATATCATAATAATATCATATCAATATTGCTTTCAGATACAGACAACAGGGGATAGGGGGAGCAGGAAAGATCCTGTTTTCCGCATTCCGGGATCAAAAGGAGATGATCTGTTTTGGAAATAATAGCGCTTGCAAATCAGAAAGGCGGGGTGGCTAAGACCACCTCGACATACAATCTTGCGGCTGTGAAGGCGCAGGAGGGAAAAAGGGTGCTGATGGTAGATCTTGACCCTCAGGCATCGCTGACCATACTGTGCGGCATGATGCCGGGAAAGGAAAAATATTCCGTCTGCGATCTGTTCGACCTCGATACAGACCCCTTTGAATGCGGCTACGGTGTAGAAAAATCGGGTCTTGATAATCTGTATATCATACCGTCGGACATAGACCTTGCGGAGCTGGAGCAGAACCTGAACGCCAGATACGAGCGTGAGAAGATACTCAGAAAGCAGCTTGCAAAATTCGGCTGCGAGTTTGATTATATATTCATCGACTGCCCGCCGCATTTAGGGGTGCTTACCCAGAACGCTCTGGAGGCTGCGAACAAAGTGATAATACCCTCAAAGGCAGAGTATCTTTCTTACAGGGGCATACGAGCCATAAAGCGCACTATCTTTAACATACAGAACGGCGGGAACCCGTCTCTTGTGCTGTCCGGCTTTATTATCACCATGTATGAAAAGATAATCAACGATCAGCGCGATATGCTGGAGCAGTTCAGAAAGGAAGCTCCTGTTTTAGGCATCGTGAAGAAATCTGCAGACGCATACAGGAGCATTCTTGACGGTACGCCGGTAGTTATCAGCGACAGGAAAAGCGACGTTACAAGGGCGTACAGAGAGATAGCAATGATGTTGTAATAATATTGAAATAATATTGAAATAGTATTGATATAATATTATAATAATACTATCCCCGCATAAATCGGTTTTTTTAGGAAAGGGGTTTGGGGGATAACCCTTTGTTTTTCCAAACAAAGGGTTTCCCCCAAGCAGAAGGTACTACCCCTACAAGAAAGGAGAAACAAAAATGGCTATAAAGAGAGAGAAAGAGAACAAGTTTGACAGTGCTGTGGCAGAGCTGAACGAGCAGGAGGCAGCAGCCGGGGAGAAGGCTGAGAAGGTCATCAGGGGCATGACCGGCGGCGTCAGAACAAAGACCATTGTTGATAAAAACGGCAGGACGAGAAACGTGAGGGTCTCCGAAAAGCGAAAGACCATGCCCGTGTATATCCCCGAATCACTGTTTGAGCAGTTTGAGGCTATAAACACCGCCTACGGCAAGTCAAACAACTCCGCTATCGTTGAGCTTATCCGGGATTATGTGACGGAAAAGAACACGGTTCTTAAATAAAGGAAAATGAAAAATTCCGCTTTCCAAATTCCAAATAAAAAAGGGGTTGCTGTGCAGTGAACGAGAGATATGATGCATTCCGCAGGAAAGTATATGATTATACTGCCGGATGGCTGGAGGAAGACAAACCGGGGGAGCTCAACAACGAAGATCTTTCCTTTGAAAAGCTGCTGAGGATAAATCATTACAATCACATATTGAATCTTATGGGGGATAACGGACTGAAAGAAGATATCATGTATCTTGCTAACGGGCTTGCAAAGGAAAAAGTCATGGGAATGAAGAACAAGTCCGACCGGTCGTCCGGACTTGCAAGGCTCAATGTGATCGCCTTGCATACCTCTGCATGGAACATTGCTCATTTCCATTACGAAAGGGCAATAAAGACACTGTGCATGATGATGGTGACTCTGATGGATAATATCATACGCGAGCTGGGCGGCAGTTCTGTGCTGTACAACGGTCTTGATGAGACAAAGTATTTTGATCTGCTTGATGAGATCACCTCTCTGAACGAGACATACAGGATAGACTATATAAATATATGCGCCTTTGATTTTTGTACAAAAAAATTAGGCGAGTATCTGGATATACCCGAATACTCTTATATAGCAAGGGAGCACAACAGGGTAATCAACAACGGAAATCCCAAAAGGGTACAGCAGATCATTGACAGACTCAGAGATCTGTGCAGCGGGGGGCAGTCCGGGATAATCGGACGGATACAGGAGGCGTACACTCCCGAACCGGTGTATTCCGAGGATCTGTTTGAGCAGTGCTATGCGGATGCGATGGGGTATTATCAGACCGAGGATAACGCCGTGCAGGACTTCAACGGACTGGTCGCAAGAGTAAGCAACTATTATCTTATCAGTACTAAAGGTCCTCAGAATGATATTGATATGATATCGGATTGATATTGTTATAATATTATAATAATATCGTTATAATATTATTTTTACGAACGGCAGCAAAGGGGAGGTGTGAAGAAGGATATATGATTGAAAGATCAATATGGAGGGATATAGACAGCACGGACGTTGTTGACTTTTCAAAGGGTGTAGGCGAGGTCATAGAGCACGACAGCCTGAGGATCAGCGGGCTGATACAGCAGAACAGCCCCGTGAACAATGAGATGATACGAAATCCTTTGCTCAACGATCTTTACTCCGGATATAACGACGGCAAGCACCGCACCTTTCCCGCTCTTGTGCGTGAACAGAAGGGCAGAAACGAACAAGTCGTTTCTTACGTTTCATTTTACTATGACGACAGCGCCGATCTTGAGATACTGAACAAAAAGGGCAGGTTCAACATAACCGCATACGACAGGCGGGTATATAATGCCGTGAGCACTCTTTTTGTCAACGGAAAAGACACGGTATCCCTTGCAGAGATATTCAGCGTTATGACCGGCTACACAAAGAAGAATCCTTCAAAGAGCCAGATAGACACAATAGAAAGATCTCTTGAAAAGCTGAAAAGCATAAAGGTGTATATCGACCTGACTGCGGAGGTAAAGCATAAAATGATCGAGAACAGACAGCCGCTCATTGAGGCGGGGATACTCAGCAATATGACCGACAAGATAAAAAGGGCGGTCATTGAGGACAATATGCTGCACTTCCGCAAGGGCGAGCTTGTGAGCGAAAAGGGCAGGGTATTCAAGAGCATACAGATAATAGGCGAGCCTGCTTTGCTCACCTATAACCGGGCAAAGAAGACCCTCCTGACCATACCAATGGAATACATAGGTCTTGAAGGGCAGAACACCACCGATAAGACTATTGCTTTTCAGGATTATCTGCTTATGCGCATATTCGGCTACAAGAACGGCAAAATGCGAGAGAACCGTATACTCTATGAAACTCTTTACAGGGACTCCGGACAGGAGCGCCCCGAGGATAGCAAGGGCTTTATCCGTGACCGCGAGACGATAACAAGGATGCTGGATGAATGGATGAACAGGGGACTCATCACCGGCTTTGCGGAGATCAAGGAGGGAAGGTCCTATGTAGGGGTGATGTTCTATACAGAGGATGAAGAATAAAATTCAGATTGTGGAATGCGGAAAGGCGGCATTATATGGGATACGCTTTTATAAGTTACAGTTCAAAAAATCAGATTACGGCTGATGCTTTTAGAAATTTGCTGAACAGCAAAGGAATAGACACCTGGATGGCTCCCGGTGACATTCCCGCAGGAAGTTCCTATATGAAAGAAATCAATAATGCATTGAAAAATTGTTGCTGCCTTGTTCTATTGCTGTCTAATGCTGCACAAGGTTCGGAATGGGTAATAAAAGAGGTTGAGCGAGCAGTTAACTATCATAAGATCATTATTCCGATAAAAATAGAGGACGTTATATTAAATGATGAATTTGAGTTTGTTTTAGGTTCCTATCAAGTTGTTGCAGTACATAAAATTGACTATGAATCTGATGAAATAAAAAAAGTCCTGAACAGCATACAAGCGGCGACAAACATTAACAAAGACAATTTATCTGCCGATGTTCTGATAAGCAAAAAAGAAAATAATTATGAAGCATGTCAGGATATACAAATCGGAACAATAATAGACGGAAAATATCAGGTTATTGGTAAATTGGGTAGGGGTGTTTTCTGCGAAGTCTATTTGGCTGAAAACACAAAAACAAAGAAAAAATGGGCTGTTAAGGTAATAGATATATCTCAGGAAAATTATGCGCAGTTTTATAAAAACTTATCAAATGAGCTCGGCTTATTGTACAAGCTGCAGCATCCGTATTTGCCTTCTATTGCAGACGTTATTCAAGACAATAATAATATGTTAGTTATAATGGATTATATCGAAGGAATTACATTGGGTCAGTTAATTATGAAAGAAGGAGCGCAGAGCGAAGAAAAAGTAATTGAATGGGCAAAAAAAATCTGTGATGCATTAGGCTATCTTCATAGTCGCTCGCCTCAGATTATTCATAATGATATTTACCCTGGAAACATAATTCTTAAGCCGAATGGTGATATTGCTATTATTGATTTTGGCACGGCAATCGAACACTCAACAAAAAAAGAATCGGACACAGTTCTTTTGGGTACAAGAGTCTTTGCTGCCCCTGAAATATACAAAGGAATAGTTGATGTCAGAACCGATATTTATTCTTTGGGAATGGTGCTTTTCGCATTAGTTTCGGGCAAAAATTCGATACAGTTTTTTTCTGGTGGCTCAATCAGAAGGATCGCTCCGCATATATCACGCGGATTGGAGTACATAATTAGAAAGTGTATAGAAATGAATCCAATCGACAGATATCAAAGTGTTAGTGCAATAGTCAAGGATTTGGAGAATATTGATAAGCTGACGAAAAAGTTAGGATTGAAAAATGTTATAAGAAAGTTATTCTTAAAATGAGAAGAATAACCCGAAAGAACATTGTTATGCAGGAGGTCTTTGAAATGTTATTCATCCTTTTTGGGGCTACGCTGGAGATGGGATATCAATGCCGCGAAATATTCAAGGAGCTTGGTTTCGGGATCATACAAAAGTACAACTATGTTTCCGATTCTGCAAAAGTGAGTAAAAAGCTGTATATGGACTCAAACAGGGATGAGTTTTTTGCGCGCTGGTATAATGACAAAATGTATGCGGATACCTTAGAGGAAATCGAACAATGTGATTTTCGGTATGTAATGAACAGTATTCATGTAGGCTTTAATAAAGAACAGATACTTGAAGCTGTTCATGGAGCATCTGATTCGCTGCTGACTATCGGAACGGCAACATTGGATTTTGTTATGCAGCTTAAAAAAGCCTATGGGGCATATGTAACTCTGATAAATATATTTAGTGATGCAAATACCGTTCACCACGATAATCGCCTGAGCTCCGGGATAAGTCGCACAGAGTCTGAAATGCGTGATGCGGCAAATCAAAATATGCAAAGGGTCTTTTTGAATAATATCGTTGATTTTGATGAAACGGTGATTTTTACGGGCAATGACAGTGTATTTGATCTTGCGGCGCTCAAACAGCAGTTCATCACCATTATTGATAAGCGGCGCTTGATAGAAAAGGAATTGAACAACAGAAATTATGTCGAGCTGCCATACAAGGGGGATCGGGATTATTTATTTATCAGCTACTCTCACCTCGATAAGGAGCAGGTCTATACGGATCTTCTGTATCTTCAAAGGCACTCTTACCGCATCTGGTATGATGATGGTATCGTTGGCGGAGATAACTGGCGTAAGATCATCAGCGACAAAATAGCAGGGTGCAGTCAGTTTTTATTGTTTGTATCAAAGGATTCCTGCGTCTCTTATGATGTGCAGGCTGAGATCAATCTGGCATTGGATCTGCATAAAAAGGTCTTGCTTGTTGCTCTGGACGGCTCGATCCTGCCTGATGAATACAGAATGTATCTGATGAATGTCAATCAGATCAGATACGGAGCGGAAAATTATTATCAAAAGCTGCAGGAGGCGCTTTTAAGCAGTCTTCAGGAGACCGGACAAACGGATATAAACTCATGAAAATATTTCGTATATAAGCAAAAGAAAGTTCCCCGCCGGTAAGCGTAAGGCTCACTCGGCGGGGACTGATTTACGGAATGTTTTTTCAGTGATGAAACGTGACAAAATCAAAGCAGAAACACTGCAACAATAATGGATAAGGAAGTGGAGAGAATGGAAGAATTGTACTGTCACTTACTCCGACTGTACCGGCATTACTCCGTAACGATCCCCTTCCGCGCTGT
This sequence comes from uncultured Ruminococcus sp., assembly GCA_902766305.1. Taxonomy (GTDB): domain Bacteria; phylum Bacillota; class Clostridia; order Oscillospirales; family Acutalibacteraceae; genus UBA1213. Next base: position 6,236 of record CACXDE010000099.1, read on the forward strand.
CTGATATCGTCATTATGACAACCATCCGCCGTTCATTTCTCCCCCTCATTTTCAATTCTTTTAGCCTTGCGTTCAAGTCTGCCTGTATGGTCGGGATAGTCCGCGACAGAAAATTCTATATACAGTTCTGACCAGTCGTGATAGTTGACCTCCTCTCGTATCCTCAGGGCTCCGCCCCGAACCCTGCCGAGGGTTTATGTGTATACATGTAATAAAAAGGGCTTATTCACTGCATTTTATGCCGAAACAGTCCATGTATTTTCTGAATCTGTCCTGAGCCGTCAGACAGGTATCACGCAGATAACCCTTTTCGTTTTTTCATTCCTGCAAACCTCTGTAATAAAATTCCTTTATATCGTCCTCGATGATAAACGGGACAATATCATTCCTCAGACATTCCTTGAAAAGGATAAGCCTGCCGACTCTGCCGTTTCCGTCCTGAAAGGGGTGTATACGCTCGAAATCATAATGGAACTGCAAAAGCTCGTCAAGGCTTTTTTATTTGTCTGATTATAGGCTTTCAGAAGCTCCTTCATTTTCTGCGGCACCTCATCGGGCTTTGCCGTCCGGATACCGTCCACCTCGTTTTCAAGGCGCTTGTAATCTCCCGTGGCAAACCACGCTTTGCGGCTGTCGGATGTACCGTTTTTGAGCGTCAGATGAAGCTGTTTGATAAAGCTTTCCGTCAACGCATATTTAGCCTGATCTATCACAAGATCTACGCAGCGGAAATGATTGGCGGTCTCGATAATATCATCCACGTTTACGGCATTGTCTGCAATGGTTATTTTGTTTGTTTCAAAGATATACCTTGTCTGATCCTTTGACAGTCTGCTTCCCTCGATGTGATTGGAATTGTAAGTCAGCTCGATCTGTATTTTGTGGTATATCCCGCCGGTCATTCCGGAGCTTTTTTCAAGCCTGAGCAGTGAAAGAAGATCATCCGGTATATTGCCCCG
>CACXDE010000100.1 GCA_902766305.1 uncultured Ruminococcus sp.
ACCGTAGCTCTCTTGGCCTTAAGCCTCTTCATCTCATCCTAAATGCTGTTCTACCGGAAACTATCGTTATTGATTTTCATCATGAGACGATACACACCAACTGTGGCATCCACAAATATTTCAGTTCCACCCAAACAATATTTTTATCTTTCCAACAGCAGTCAGCCTGATATCTCCTGTCGTAAACTTCGGAGAAAAGAAAGCTTTCATTCTGCTGATTCCGAATTTATCAAGTTCTGAAATCATTTTAATCTTCTTCCTATATTCTTCGCTCATCTGTTCCCCATAGTTCTCAAGCAAACTCCGTGCCATCAAAGCCTCGCCAGCCTTCTTTACCCTGACCTTCTTAATCTCTTTAAGTTCCTTTGCTACTCTGTTCTTCAGTCCGCTTGTTTCTCCAGAGCTATTTCCGGTGTGTTGACGGTAGAGAATGTAAGCATTTGGATCACAAACTACAGTTCCTCCCAATGCAAAGCATAGAGAGATAAGATAGTTATCATGAGAAACGACTACAACGTCAGGAGTGTGATTATTAACAAGGTCCTCGTAAAGCTTCCGATTAAACACCATTGTACATCCGGCAATCGATCTTCTTGTGGTGACGCTCTCCAGTGTATTCTTCCGCTTATGAAGATCTGTTATTGATCTAGGGTTAAGGTTTTTGTCACAATGCTGTAAGTTTGAATAGTATAGAGATGGTTTGCTTTTAAATTTTTGTAACTTCTTAATTCCTTCAACCAACTTCTGCGGCTTCCAGTAGTCGTCCTGATCACTGAATGCATAATAATCGAATACTGTATCCGTGTTTGCAATCGTTTCTGTCCTTATGCCATAGTTCGCCTCAGGTCTCACAAATTGCCTGCACTCGAAAAGCATATGATAGAAGCTTCGAGCATAACCGATGTTTTCGCCGAATGTTACATGTACATTGGAATGCTTCTGCACATAATCAGCTAATATACTTCTCGTTCCATCAGTTGATCCATCATCACGGATAAAGATGTGTACATCCACACCTTCCTGTACAAGGATACTATCCAGTTGCGTCCGTAAATAGTTCTCCCCGTTATATGTAGAAACTATGACAGCTATTGATGACATGTATACCTGTTCCTTTTTACTATTTAGATGTTTATAGAAGCCTGAAATCTTCTATCCCCATTTGCATTTTCTGTTTTTTATACCAACACTCTGCTCTTAGTTTTCTCTATTTTCCGACTTATACTTGCTATGTTCATAACGCGCCATTTGTTATAAATAAATGAAACAGCAGGGATTAATAAACACTTAGGTGTCCCATGTATGATAGCGTCTTTTATCCTTGTTGCAGTACTTCTATTGTCTTTATCAAGGATGGGGACACCCCAGTCAAACTTTTTACAGTATTCTATAAATCTCTCTTTATCTGGATGATTTGTAACTTCATTCCATGCCCTGTTAATCACATAGAAGAAGCCCGTCATGTGAACTATAACCGGATCTTTCTTCGCCTCATCCACTTCCTTACTGCTATAGAAATGAAGCGGTTTCCTGAGTTTCATTAAGTCATTATATGAGAGGACCTGTACCAAAGAACTCACGTTATATTTAAATGGGAGGAACACTATTTCGTTCTGAAGTACCACATTGAAAACGGTTTGTTCCATGAAGAAAACATAGCCATTATTCTTCTGGACATATCTTTTAACTCTTTCTCCAATTTTCTTTTCTTTCCATGCCTTCAGATCCATTAAAATCAAACCGCTGTTACAATATCTGTTCTCTGTCTTGATCTTGAAGAGTTTGTAATATGGTTCACTAACGCAATCCATACATGCTGCACAGCATTTATCTTTAAGATCCATCTCCCAGAGCTTCTTCAATGAACCCATAACAAGCACATCGCCATCAAGATATATGACTCGTTCAACTTCCTCTGGAAGAAGTCTGTCCAGGAAAAGGCGGCTATAAGAGTCGAACATCCACTTCTTCTTTATACTTACCAAACCGAGTTCATAGCCCTTGCCATTAAGATCTGGAAGTGGAATAAAGAAAATCTTCCGTCCATACGTATTAGCAAGCTTAATAAACTTATCCTTAGTCTTCTGGGTAAAACCATTTTCTATCAGATAAACATTTATCTCATCAACATCCTTGTTATTCTCAAAGAGCGAGACTATTGAAGTCCCAGATATCTTTGCATAGTTATCAGTAAGATGATATGCAACATTCATTCCTCATGCGTCCTCATGTTTTATTCTCTGTAGATTTCTTAAGCAATATGCACGGATATCACAATACATAAAGCTTCTACAATTTCATCAGATCAGCGGTCTTCTTGATTCCATCAATAAAGTTTGTTTTGTATTCCCAGTTTGCATCCTTCTTAAGTCTGTCTACCACCGGCTGTAAATCAATGTATAGTCCTTTATACTCAACCACACCAAACTGTACATTACTCTGGCTACCAGTCGCCTCCTTAATATCGAGAACATATTCCCTTAGCTGTCTGTAATGTCCTGTAGCAAAATTATATGCACCCGAAGCTTTTTCATTTCTGCATAATGAAAAGACACCTTCAACAGCATCATCAACGTAAAGGTAATCCCATAGCTGTGTACATTCATTAAGGTTTACATCTGCATTTCTTTTCATCTTATCAATGCAGCTCATAATAAGTGTTTTCTCGTAGTCGCCCGGTCCATACAAGCTGAAATAACGAGGTTCTACAAACCGGATTCCCGCTTTCTTTGCAAGCTCTGTAGTTTCAAAAAATATCTGAGCCTTATATTTCCCATACTCGGTATTGGCATTCAACGATGTAGCTTCTGATATAAATCCGTGGCATTGACCATATTCAGCCTGACTTCCTGCGGACACCAACACTTTATACCCTGTGTCTACCATACTTCTCATGGCCGCCATATTGCATTCATAATTGAATTTTTGCATCTCGGGGTTTTGTCTGTCTGCACCTCGTGAACCGAGCCAAGGAAGATCAATAAACACATCCCCACACCCTGCCTGCCTACCCAGGTTTTCATAATCCTCCATGCGGCATTCAACTATCTTTGCTCCGTCAACTTTACCAATTCTACTTCCAGACCTTACTACAAGTGTCAGTTCTATATCGGGCTGGTTCTTCGCAATCGCTACCATTCTTTTACCTATAAAACTATTTGCTCCAGCGATTGTGATTTTCATTTATCAAGCTCCTTCAAAGTATTTATTACAATAGGCACCAGTGTGTCTGCCGAAATGCTATAATAGTCTCTTAAGTACTCTTGGCTACCAGTTG
>CACXDE010000101.1 GCA_902766305.1 uncultured Ruminococcus sp.
AATTTACATCCGCTGAAGATAGAACCCTGCACAGATGTAATATCATAGCTGCCGATGTATTGGTTGTAGCTCCATGTAGTATCGATATCCTTGGAATAAATAACGGACGGCATACCGACACTCGTTGTGGACAGATTCTTTGTACCAGTGTAGCCGACAACCTGAGCTGTCTTATCGCTGTACAGCACATACTGATAGTCGCCTACTGTAACAACTGGTGAGGATGAAGCCGCACTTGCGGTAATGCCAGTGTCGGTCATACTAACGACAGGTGCTGCCAAAGCCGTACTGCCGACCATAGCAATCGCCAGAGAACCTGCAAGAATCTTGCGAAGTAGCTTCTTCTTTTTCATGTTTATGATCCCCTTTCATGACAAAATGTAAGAATACTCATTTTTTTTGCATACAAAAAGTCTCTTTTGAGATAAGACGCTGGAAACATACTATTCCACCGCTCATAAACAAAAAAGACTTTTATATGCTCCCACAATATTATACCATAAAGTGCATAATAATGCAAGCCATTATTAAAAATATTCTATTTATTTTTTTGTGATATTTTCAGGCTTCTCAAACACAAATCCGTCACTGTATCCGCAGACTATTTTATCACCGCTTTTTATACTTCCGTCAAGCATCTTCTCGGATATTGCATCCTCTATCTTAGTTTGTATTACTCTTTTCAGCGGTCTTGCTCCGTATACATCGTCATAACCGGCTTTTGCAACAGCTGAAACAGCTTCCTTTGAAAACTCTGCTTTTATATCAAGCTCTTCAAGTCTTCCTGAAAGCCCTTTGAGAAGATTTGCGGCGATCTTTTCAATGTTTTCCTGAGTCAGCTTTTTGAATACAATGATATCATCGACCCTGTTGAGAAACTCCGGACGGAACAGCTGCTTAAGCTCACCCATGACAGCTTCTCTTATTTCCTCATCATTCCGGACGCTGCTGTCCTCTCCGCCGAAGAAGCCCAGACTTTTTTGTTTTTCGGTTATCATCCTTGCGCCGACATTTGAGGTAAGAATTATTACGGTGTTGCGGAAATTAACGTGCCTGCCCTGACTGTCCGTCAGCCTGCCCTCGTCAAGTATCTGTAAAAGCATATTGAATACATCCGGGTGCGCCTTTTCTATTTCGTCAAACAGCAGTACGCTGTATGGTCTTCTTCTTACAGCCTCAGTAAGCTGTCCGCCCTCGTCATATCCGACATATCCGGGAGGAGATCCGATAAGCTTTGATACTGTATGCTTCTCCATATATTCCGACATATCAAAACGCAGCATTGCATTTTCATCACCGAACATTGCAGCAGCAAGTGCCTTGCAAAGCTCCGTCTTGCCTACCCCGGTGGGTCCCAAGAAAATGAATGAACCGACAGGTCTGTTCGGGTCTTTCAGTCCTACCCTGCCTCTTCGTATCGCCCTTGCAACAGCAGAAACGGCTTCATCCTGACCAACTAATCTTTCATGGAGTATATCCTCCAGTCTCAGAAGTCTCTGGCTTTCTTCCTCTGTCAGCTGTACCACAGGCACTCCTGTCCAGCTTGAAACTATCTCAGCAATATCCTCCGCTGTTACTCTGTCGTTTTTATGCTCGTTCTTTTCTTCCCAGAGCTTCTTTTTCTGATCAAGTCTCTCCTTCACAGTTTTCTGCTCATCACGCAGTGAGGCGGCACGTTCAAAATTCTGAGTATTGACAGCTTCTTCCTTTTCCTGTTCAAGCTGCTTTACCCTGTTTTCAAGCTCCTGAAGATCATCAGGCGCAGTATTTGTACGCAGTCTCACCCTTGAAGCAGCTTCGTCAATGAGGTCTATAGCCTTATCCGGAAGATATCTGTCTGCAATATATCTTGACGAAAGCTTTACGGCAGCGTCAATAGACTCGTCTGTAATACGAACCTTATGATGTGCTTCATATTTGTCACGCAGACCTTTCAGTATTTCCACTGCTTCGCACTCTGTCGGTTCGCCGACTGTTACAGGCTGAAAGCGTCTTTCAAGGGCAGCGTCCTTTTCAATGTACTTTCGGTACTCATTAATTGTCGTTGCGCCGATAACCTGAAAATCGCCCCTTGCAAGCGACGGTTTGAGAATATTTGCCGCATCCGCCGAGCCTTCCGCCGCACCTGAACCTATAATAGTATGAAGCTCATCTATAAACAGAATAATATCCTTACTCTTTTTTACTTCATCTATAGCAGAATTGATTCTTTCTTCAAAATCGCCTCTGTATTTTGTACCGGCCACCATTCCCGTAAGATCAAGAGAAATTATTCTTTTATTTTTCAGCGTTTCGGGAACATCACCGGCTATTATCTTAAGTGCAAGACCTTCGGCAATTGCTGTTTTGCCAACACCCGGCTCACCGATAAGACAAGGATTGTTTTTTGTACGTCTTGAAAGAATCTGTATAACCCTTTCAATTTCTTCCTTTCTGCCGATAACAGGATCTATCTCGCCTTTCTCAGCTGCTTTCGTCAGATCCCTGCCGAATTTGTCAAGCGCAGATTTCTTTCCGCCGTGCTTTCCGTCAGGACGGTACTCGTTATGCTCCTCAGACTGCTGTACTTGTCCGAAAATCTCCTGCAGCCCTTCGCCTATATCTGAAATGTCAACATCTGTTTCCTTAAGAAAACGTATTGCATAGCTGCCATTATCCGAAATCATAGACAGAAGAATATGCTCTGTACCGACATAGCTGTTGCCCATTTTTGCCGCCTGTCTTACTGCATTCTGTAGAAGCTGCTTTGTACGTGGTGTGAAATCCTCCGGCGTAAGATGTGTCGGTGAATGTGCGCCTATTGTATGAACGATAGTTTCTGTTATTGCGTCATTGTCAGCGCCGGCATTTTCAAGAATACGGTATGCGGCGCTGTCGCTGTCCGACAAAAGACCCATAAGTATATGCTCGCTGCCAACGTAATTGTGACCCATTGCCTGTGCAAAATCTATCGCAGCATTGACGGCTGCATTTGCCTTTTCTGTAAAACCGTTGAA
>CACXDE010000102.1 GCA_902766305.1 uncultured Ruminococcus sp.
ACCCTCGACCCGCAATGCAGGGATGCTTCGCCCCTGCACCCAGATAAGAAGCTGCCGCCTCTTAACTCTGCCAATGGGGATTGCATTCCCCTTGACCCCTTGCAAGCAAAAACGAGCGATGCTCCGGCGCACACAAGGCATAGGCAATAGTTGTTTCGCTTCCTGCGATTTCGCGTCAGACTTTCATGGTGCTTCCACAAAAAAGTCGCCCTTTATTTTTATGCCATCCTTGAATGAATGCGCGGTAAGCTAAAAACTTCAACAACGTTCTCATCTGACTGTGGTAAAGTTCAGTTTCAGTCAGACTCGTCTTTCAAGGATTAGAGCATAGGCGTATTCCGCTTGTTCCTACAAAACAAAAGCGACCAACTTTTTACGGTTGGTCGCCTGTAGTACACTCATTTTCAGTTTTCTTTGTATAAATGAAACTCATTCTTCGTATAGCCCATATCTAGAGCTCTATACATATAGCGCGCTGCTATTGATGAATACGGTTTCCATTTATTACATTTCTTTTTTATTGCCTCGGGTGTCGTATCGCTGGTCTTATATAACCACTTATAACTTTGTAAAAATGCGACATCTTCAAATGGTAGAATATCTGGTGAATCCAAAACAAATATCAAATACATTTTTGCAGTCCACGGTCCAATACCCCTAACCCTGAGTAGACGTTTATAAGCGTCTTCCTCTGAAATGGTTTTTAATTCATCAAAAAAACCTGGGTTGTTAAGAACAGTATCTGTTATGCTTCGGATATATTTTACTTTCGAGTTTGCCGTCCCTATGCTTTTAATTTCATTATCCGTTAAACCTGCAATCGCTCCTACTGATATCTTCCCTCCACAAAGAGTTTTCAATCGTTCAAAAATAACATTTCCAACCTTTACTGAAAGCATTTGCTCTATTATTTCATGAATCAGAAACGTATAGGGGTCTCTTTCAGTTTGATATGATAGTGGCCCGACCATAGAAATGACTTTAGCAAGTCTTTTGTCCTTTGAACATAGATATTTAATCTCTTCCGACTCGGAATTCAACACTTTTTCATTTAACACAGAGGCCCACCTAAGAATCCTTAATTCTTTTTCCTATCCTTGATTCCTTCATAGTAAGACAGCATTCTTTTTATTAGGTCTTGCGCGGATACCTGCTGCCTTTCGGCTTCGACTTTCAAGGAGTCATACAAATAAACCTCTTCATCCTTAAATACCACATCCACCTTACGCTCCTGCTCACACGCAATGTGCGAGTATTTTTCAGGAAATGCATAATAACAGGAACGACAGACCTCGGGGTCTTTCTGAGTCCAATTCTTGCAATGTTCGCACGCCCATGATTTATCACGGTTTGCTGATGGGCTAAGTAACATAAAACAATCCGTGTCCATCATATCATCAGGATCGCCGCCGATTTCATAAGGAATTCTATGATCCGGTTGCAATAATCTTTCATCATAATCCACGCCATAAAGATGACATCTACATCCGTATCGTTCAATAAGTGCAGACTTTAGCTTCGCTGAAAGTTGTGTTCTGCCGCCAGTTTTGGCAAGAGAGTTTTTTCGTTTTGCCTCTTCCCAATCTCCGAAACTATATGCGGCTATGCTTTTTCCATTACTATCTTTGATCTTTCCCGTGTGTAAAGGAATTCCAAGTTCTCTTACATCTCTGGCTGCCCTTGGAGCGTGTTCATAACCACCATTCTTCAGATCCTCTGTGCTACAGTAACCTTTTTCCAGAATAGTGTCTATGACAAATCGTGCTCGCTTATTCTTTACACTATCAAGAAGTTCTAGGAAATCTTTAGGTAAATCTGATCTTTTCAAGTTTATGCGCCTCCTACAACCAAGTATTCATCTATTGTCAGTTGCTTATATTTATCTTCCGCTCGTTTTAAACCTCTGCTAACATATAGGGATTCTCGTGTAATCTCATGTTTCCCATTAAGAGTTGCTTGCGCAGATAAACCGGCATTAATAAATAAATGTGTTAATCCTAAATCTTCGGGAAGATACCGCCCGATGACCTTATCCCCCGTCATTCCATCATAACTAACAACGTAATCAACATTTCGTGTATTAAGATCTCTTAATGCTTCGACAAAATCATCGAATTGAACGCCTTGAATATAGCGATTATCTCGTGGGTTTTCCTGATTGGAGGTTCCTTGATATGGCGGATCCATATACACAAGATCTCCCGATCTTGCTATTTTTAAGATTTCCCGATAGTCCATACTATAAAACTCTGTTTTCCCTTTTAATAAATCGGAAATACTTTGAGCATTTTTTGCAATCATGCTAGGTTTTGTTCCAAATCTGCGCTTGTCACAAGACTGGTTCATAACTCCTTGGGCATTATATCTTACAGCGCCTTTTACTACTCGTGCGAGCAAAAACAGCATTCTTGCTGGATCTTGTTGGCCTGCATTAAACTCATCTCTTATCTTGTAAAAATAACTGATATTATTCTCGCCTTCTTCATATTGCCCTAACCAGATTTTTTCGTAAGAAGATGCAAGGGCTTGAGGGTTATTAATACATTCTTCCATCATCCCGATTAAAGGAGCATTGATATCGTTAATAACAAAACTGTTTGTTCTTCCTTCCAAAGCCGTGAGGATTGTTATAGCGCATGTTCCGGAAAATGGCTCAATCAAACGATTAAATTTCTCTGGAAAATATCGAATAATCTCTGGGGCAATATTCCGTTTGCTTCCCTGGTATTGAACTAAATGGGGTACTTTCACGTCATTCATTCCTTTCATATATATCATTATCGATAAACTCGATAACATCTTCAAAATCACATTGCATAAGCTGCCATCTTTCTAGAACTTCTATCCTCACTTCTTTA
>CACXDE010000103.1 GCA_902766305.1 uncultured Ruminococcus sp.
TGACAGGATAGGCGTCAAGCCGCTGTTTTTTTACAGATATGATAATGGTCTGATATTTGCGTCAGAAATAAATGCGCTTCTTAAGAATCCTCTTGTTCCCAGAAAAGTAAACGAAGAGGGGCTTATGGAGCTGTTTCTCATTGGTCCGGGACGTACACCGGGACAGGGAATAATTGAAGGTATTGAAGAGCTTTTGCCGGGTGAATATGGTGTATATAACGGCGGAAGATTTGTCCGGAAAAGATATTTTGAGCTTCATGCGCACGATTACGGAATGGACGCAAAAGAGAGTATTATCCATGTCAGAGAGCTTCTGCAAAACTCTATAGAACGTCAGCTTGTGTCAGACGTACCGCTGTTTACATTTCTTTCAGGCGGACTTGATTCAAGTATTATATCGTATGTTGCCTCTGAGTACAACAAACGGACAGGAAGACCTCCTATAGATACGTATTCTGTAGATTATGAAGATAACGAAAAATATTTTACAAAAAGCAAATTCCAGCCTACTCCTGACAGTGAGTTCATTGGTCTTATATCAGGTGCAATTCAATCAAATCATCATTATGTGACTATAAATAACTATGATCTGTTCAAAGCGCTTACTGACGCTGTAGATGCAAGGGGTCTGCCCGGAATGACAGACGTAGATTCATCACTTTTGCTGTTTTGCAAAAAAATAAAGGAGAATTTCACAGTAGGATTATCAGGAGAATGTGCGGATGAGCTTTTCGGCGGTTATCCATGGTATCATGACGCTGATATACTGTTTGAGGATTCATTCCCCTGGTCACGGTCTCTGAATGTAAGAAGGTCAGTCCTCAGAGATGGTTTTCTGCCGAGGGGAGAGGAATATGTATATCAGAAATATTTTGACACTTGCCGCCATACAGAAAAGCTGAGATCCGACACAAGGCTTGACGCAAGAATGAGAGAAATGTTCTCACTCAATTATTACTGGTTCATGCAGACACTTCTCGACAGAAAAGACCGTATGTCCATGTACAGCGGACTTGAAGTCAGAGTGCCGTTCTGTGATTACAGGATAGTTGACTTTGCGTATAATATGCCGTGGAAAATAAAGTCTTTTGGCGGCAGGGAAAAGGGTATTCTTCGTGAAGCATTCAGGGGATTGCTTCCGGACAGCATAGTTGACAGAAAGAAAAGCCCGTATCCAAAGACGCATAATCCGATATATTTTGAGCTTTGTGCAAACAGGGTAAGGGAAATAATGTCTGATACAGCTTCACCGATTTCAGATATAATTGACAGACAGGGGATACAGTCAATAACAGATCATCCTGAAAGTATAGCCTCGCCGTGGTACGGACAGCTTATGCGTGCGCCGCAAATACTTGCGTATATTATACAGGTTGATTACTGGTTCAGAAAATTCAGCATATCTATAGAATAACGCGATTTTATTGTAAACGTCATTAATAAAGCTACATTGTCATTTCGAGGAGCAAAGCGACGAAAAATCTTTCCGTTATATACGCTTTTGCGATAAAGTTTCCTCGCTTTGCCCGGAATGACAGTGGAAAAATACTTTTGTCGTTTACTATAATAAACTTCAAATGATTTACCCAGATGTCATTTTGAGTACCCCAAACCTGTCATCCTGAGCGTATGCGAAGGATCTTTTCCACAAAAAGAGCGTAACTGGAAAGATTCTTCGTAGCTCTTTTTTTGAAAATTCAGAGTGCATTATTCCCGACAAGTCAAAAATTGACACGGCTTTGAATAACATACACGCTCCTCAGAATGACAAGTGGTGCAAGACTGGCGTGAGCCCGGCACCCCAAGGGTACTTCCTTCGGGCGCGTCACGCCGGTTTTTTTGTAATAATGCTTGACTTGAATGGAAAAAAGCGGTATTATATTAAAGAGGAAGGATTTTTAGTACTTTATTAACAAAAATAATTTATTATGTTTGCAAAATAAAGTATTTAATCATTAAAATTTTACTTGTTACGGAGGGCGGTAGTTATGCTTAAAAATTTTACGAAGAAAAAGAAAGAAGACAAGGAAGCACTCAGTACGGAAATAAAAGGTCTGAGAGCAGAGCTTTTAGCTCAGCAGCAGAAGCTTATGAGTGCTAAGCTTCCGGTTTTAGTTCTTATAGAGGGCTGGGCTGCCGCAGGAAAGGGCAGTCTTATAAAGGAGCTTATCAGTGAGATAGACCCGAGATTCTATCGTGTGGAATCACCGGTGATAAATCACGAAAGCGAAGAAAGATATCCTTTTTTATACCCGTATTTCAAGGCGATACCTGAAAACGGCAAGATCACCTTTATGGATTCAGGCTGGATGGAGAATGTTGTCAGAAAATTCCTTAGTCATGAGATAACAAAGGACGAATATCAGGTTCGTATCCGTCAGGTAAACGAGTTTGAAAGACAGCTTCGTGACAGCGGTTATCTTATTATGAAGGTGTTCCTTCATATTGACAATAATGAACAGTTCGACAGACTGCGTACCCTTGCTGAAGTGCCTGAAACAGAATGGCGTGTGACGGGTGAGGATTTGTGGCAGCATAAGGAATATAAGCGGTTTAAGGAGACTTATGATGAGTTCATGAAGAAAA
>CACXDE010000104.1 GCA_902766305.1 uncultured Ruminococcus sp.
GCATATGCCGCTACGCTTCTGACTCTGAACACAGCGGAGAAAGTGTTGCTCCTCGGTCTCAGGTGAGCGATCTCCCTCAGGAACTCCATGCTATGGCGTTTCTTCTGAAGCGGGTAGTCGGAATCGGAATCTGCTATGAGCACTATTTCCTCTGCCTTGATCTCGAACGGCTGCTTTGCCTCAGGCGTGAGTACCAGTGTGCCTTTAACCTGAACGCCTGCACTCAGTCTGAACTTCGATACCTCCGTGAAGTTTGCGAGCTTGTCTGCCTCATAAACCACCTGTACCGGAGTGAAAAACGAGCCGTCATTTACCGAAAGGAATCCGAACTGGTTAGAGCTTCTGTTTCCCCTCACCCAGCCATAGATCATTACCTCTTTGTCTGCGAAAGCGTCTGTGTTTCTGAATAATTCTCTGATCTCAATATCTTTCATGTTTCACTCTCTTTGCGCGCCTTATTAAGCCGCGCGTTTTGCATACTAAATTTTGCCGGTGCACCGCACTAGCCGTCAGATTATATCACAAGCGGCCGTGTGATGTCATCAAAAAGGAGCGTTTTTTCAAGCTTTTTCAAAACTCTGTCAGTTGCAAAACCAAGTTCCGTTCTTAAACAACTATGAGGTAGAGGTAATCACTTTGGAATGAGCATAATGTGCAATTACATCACGCTTTGAAGTGTGTCTGATGCGCATTCACAGCGTACATGTGCAGCGGCAACAAGCACCATTATACTCTACAAAAGCCAGCATTCGATCATCGCGTCGATCAATTTTCCGTTGTATCCGCCCTTCTCATTACTGAATGTCATAATTAAATTATCCCACGGTTTGATCCCATAACTGATATAATCTTTGACTTTTCCTATATTATCCATGACATACCCGTAATCAGTCACTTTTCCGAAGTGCTCCCAGTAAAAGATTTTGCGGTCACGCGGACGCAGAATCTTCAAATCTGGTGCGTAATTCAGATCAGGTATCCCAGTGTCGTCTTCATATCTATATGGTATTCCAAAGTGATTAAGTCTTGATGTGATATACATTTCACCTCCGGACCTCAGATTCTCTCCTTGGGCGGATACAGATTTGAAATCGTCCACATAAAACATAGGCTGAACATATCCGTCTGTCCAAGCAGCAGGATCACTACCGCCAAAAAATATCCCTTTTGCCAGTTCCGGATACTTGGAGCAGAAAGAATGCATCACACATTTCTCGCTGACCGGGCTATAATTCCGGATAGCCTTGTCGAGCTCCTCAATGTTGCTTTTTATATTTTGTACCGCCTTTTCTACAAACTTTTTACGCACCAGAGCCAGAATAGCATCGCTATCTTTTGTGATAGCTATCCTGTGCTCTTTCTTGCGATATCCGCCCTTTGGGAGCCTTTGGCAATAGTAATACTTGCCGTTTTTCTGATAAATATAAAGCTTCCCTTCCGGAAGAACCTCCAGTTCATGGTTTAGGTCCGAAAGCTGGTCACCCAGGCATCCCCTCAACGAGATCAATTGCTCCCTATAGTACATACTCGCCTCCTTGTACACTTGACAACCTGCGTTGCGTCCTTGTATGTCGTACGACTGTCAATCTAAAACACACAAATGCGTCGCTATGAGCATTTATCCATAATAACGAATTATTATTAGCAATTATGCTTTATACTAACTTGATGAAAAAGGAAATTTTAAAATCCTTCTGCATGGGTGCCTAAATAATAGCATTCCGTGTAGAAAAGTTGCCTGACTATTTTACTGAAATTATATGCAAAAGCCGCTATGTGTCCTGTACCTGCAGAGCAGCAGTTGATTGTTAACCATTATTAGCCATTCTCTGCACAGAAAATGACCTTTTTCACTTTTTTCAAGTAACATTCTGTGATGTATAGCAATGTATAATCTGGAGCACTTGTTTTTTTCTACACGAAACATCGAAATTCGATATCTCATGTAGAAATAATTACACAACTCCTTTTTGCGTTTTCTAATGCTGTTCCAACTTTACAATTATCATCACAGCTTAATTGTCCGAACAGAAATATCTCGGTCGAAAAGGCAAGTTTCAAATATGATTGGAATCATAAAAACTGCGCATAAATGTCTTTGTACAAGACACCTATACGCAGTTAAAAAAGCTGTTTATTAATCTATTTCGTCCGAGGCTTTAGATGTATCACATCTACTACAGCGATGTGTATTTCATAATTTTGACCGGCTATCGCCGGGTTGTATGTTTCTTTAAATTTCGGACACTTTTTATGGCTTTCTGAATACTAAACCTTATGTATAGCTTTCCTGATAATTGCAGTTTTAGCAGCAAACGCTTGGAATTATGCGATTTCGAGGGCAATCTCCATCATCTTTGTGAA
>CACXDE010000105.1 GCA_902766305.1 uncultured Ruminococcus sp.
AATTCTTCGAAATACTTTTTCATAATTGACCAACTCCTTTTGGTCAATTATAACATATTTTTCGTTTCTTTTCATGCGGTTGCCCTGCACTAAAAAGCCAATTATCTTGAAAAAATCCTTTTGTTGTGTTACAATATAAGTAATAACACGATGAGAGGATAATTACTATGATTTATACGAATCTCACTAAGAAAGCGATGAAGATTTCCTTTGAAGCTCATAAGGATCAAGTTGATAAGTGTGGTATTCCCTATGTTTACCATCCTTTTCATGTTGCCGAGCAAATGACCGATGAAATAACCACTTGTGTTGCTCTTTTGCATGATGTTATAGAAGATACAGATACTACGATAGTTGACATCAGAAAAAACGGATTCCCTGATGAAGTTTTGGAGGCTCTGGATCTGCTGACACATAAGGACAATGAACCATATTTTGATTATGTAAACCGCATTAAGGATAATCCAATCGCTAAAGCTGTAAAGCTTGCTGATCTTGCACATAATATGGACTTATCAAGATTTGGTAATCCGGGTGCGAAGGATTATGAACGAATGAGAAAATATGAGAGAGCTGTTATGCTGCTTAACGGGTGGATCAGTACTGACAACTTCAAAACAATTGAAGCTCAACTTGTCAGCTGTTGTGGCATAAAAATTCCAAAATACTACCAATTCTGTTCATTTTGCGGTAAGAAAACTTCGGAATCTAAAATAACAACAATGATCTGGGATACAGAGTTTACCCAACTTAGGTGTCCTGTGTGTCAGAATTTCATTCCTATGGAAGAAATTTACTGCGGCTATTGCGGAACAAAAACACGAGGTTAAAAACAAGATCAGGGAAAAAGTCAATGCTCATACGGAGATATTCCAAAGTATGGAAACCTATCTCTGTAAATTTAGTATTGACTTTTTCCCTGTCTTTTTTGTTGCATATAAACTTATGCTCCATAGGTTTGATAATACTCGCTCTCAGCCTGGCTCACCTTTCTTGCACCGTTCATACATCTTGGAGATAACAAGGAACAATTATGTCTGCATCCGCTGCATCTCAGACCTCTGAGAAATTCTTCAAGTGTAGGCTTATCCTGAACAATTTCATCTTCTTCCTCAATTTCTTCCTGATATTCCTCTTCGCTTATTTCTGACTGTATAATTTCCTGAGGTATTTCAACCTGAAAACCCGGGATACTTTCCTGTACTTCATCCTGTGTTTCGTTATCATATGTCTGTGTTATTTCTTCCTCATTGGATGACTCTGTATCCGGATCAGAAAAACTGTTTTCGCCTTGCTCTGTACTGCTGTCTGGCATCTCGCTGATTATTGTTTCAGCATTATTATCTTCAGACTCATTGCTGATGGCAGCATTTTCTTCGTTTTCGCTTGCTGATAAAGAACTGCTGTTGTCAGATTTGGCTTCAGAATCTTTTTGCTGAACTGAAAAGGAACTATTTTCAGGTAATTCCTGAGATATTTCTGTATTGACAAATTCTTCCTGATCGTTTATTACCGCTCCGTTTGCGGCAATGCCATAAGCTATACATAAGGCAGCATAAATACTTACAAATGCCGTAATACTCTTTTTTCTCATAATATATTCACCTCTCGAAGCAAGCTGACAGTAAACAATACTATCAGAAGAATATAACACCCAAGTCTGAACCATTTAAGATAATGAGGTATCTCTTTATACATTTTTCCGGCAAGGATACCGGATATGAACAGCATGAAAAGCATCGGAGAAATCGTACTTGCTGTAGCAAATACAGCTCCTGAAAGTGCTGAATATCCGATCGGCAGGGAGGCTGCATAGCCCGTCATAAGTATCAGCGGTGCACACGGAGAAGCTCCATAGCTTATCCCCATACCAATAAGAGCCGCATGGTTTGACTTTTTATATTCAGACTTTTTTGAATTATCGTCTTTGCAGCCCTTGCAGGTTTTGCAGCTTTTATGTCCCTTCTGTTCCCGTATCCAGCCGATAAGCAGCCATATGCCCATTATAAGCATTGCACTGTCGGCTATCAGCCCTGTTTTTATTCCGAATGCACATCCGTTTTCATCTATTATATTGCTTCCGACAACAGACGCTGTACAGCAAAGAGCGATAACTGCAATGAATTTTCCCAGAAAGAAGTCAAAAAATCCTATGAATGACTGCTTTATGTTTTTCATATGTGTTGTCAGGTATCCGTACAAGGCAGTGCTTATACCTGAGCCGCAGCATGTTCCGCAGCCCATTCCAACAGAGGCAGCCGCTGTAAGACTTTCAGTAAATACTGTTAAAACCATTGTTTCAACTCCTTTCGCTTGCTATAAGCGCTGCGCCAATAGCACCGTTGAACTGAGGATACCTTGCAACATAAACATCTCTCATAAGCTCCTCTTCAAAGGCATGATGCAGACCAATATTAAGCGCACCGCCGCCCGTCATAAGAATATCGCCGCCCTTTTCAGTCTTTTTCATCATTTTTATAATACGCTTTGCCATAGATTGGTGCATTCCGGCAAGAATGTCACAGCGGTCATATTTTCTTGCTACAAGTGATATCACCTCTGACTGTGCAAATACAACGCAGGTACTGTTGATATCACACGGATTTGTTGCGTTTAGAGAAAGAGGTCCTACGTTATCTATAGTTGTTTCAAGTATCTGTGCTATAACCTCCATGAATTTTCCTGTACCTGCGGCGCATTTGTCATTCATGCTGAAATTCTTTACTCCGTAATTTCCGTCAAGATAAATGATCTTTGAATCCTGACCGCCGATATCTATTATCATGCCGGGACGGTATTCTTTAGGAGCAGTCATCCGCACTCCGTAAGCATGGGCAGTTATTTCGGATATATCATCATCTGCCACCTCAAGTATTTTGCGGCTATACCCTGTTGCCATGATATATTTTATATCAGACGGCGAAAGGGAATTTTTTTTGCAAAGCTCTGCGGCTATCTTTCTTGCTGTACCGTTATTGTCAATGCCTGTGCTGCGTACCATTGTATCTATAACACGTCCGTTCCCTATCAGCGCTGCTTTCAGATAGGTTGAACCGCCGTCAAGTCCTATATAATATTTACTCATAATAAATTCTCTCCTTCAGAAGCTCCGGCGTACAGCAGCTGCCTTTTCCGGAGCCTGCTTTAATTTAATAAGCTCGATAAACGCTTCTATGCGTATTCTTAGCTGTTCGATATCTTCTTCGTTATAATCGCTTTCAAGACGTATCACCAGTATTTCAAGCTTTCCAAGCTCCTCCTCGATACGTTTATATTCATGATCGTACACAAGACAGCCCCTCAGAACATGATATATGACGCCCTGTATCTGGTTTTCCTTTATAAGCTGCTTCAATCTGTAAATCCTCTGTGAATTATCAGCAAAGGTCGGACAGGGACAGGGGCGCAGCGCACGGTTTGCAAGTGCCCTTATCATACCGTCAAAGCTGTCGTCGGTAATGACAGCCGGATCCCACAGTCCCCTCTCTCCCATACAAGTTTCATCTCCGGCAACTATACCGCCCATTTCTTCTATCAGCAGGGGAATTTTAATATTTGGAAAAACTATCGGTGAGCCTGTCAACAGTATTCTGGGAAGCTTCTTTGATGTTACAGTTTTCTTTTCTGACAAATTCTTTTTCAGTGATCTATTCACCTGGTGCAAAGCACTTCCCCATACATCCGCCGGCATATATGCAGAACTGTTAAGTATTGCCATAGCGTTGCTTCCTCTGATAAGATAAGGCATCTGCTTTTTTAATCGTATAAATTCCGACAACTCATACTGTGCATAACCTACCTTGCGGAAACCCTCTGCCAGGCTTTCATATGTTATTTTGTTTCCTGTGATATTCTCTAATCTTTCCATTAGTTCATAAAGCTGTCTTATATACTCGTCTATATCATCGTCATCTCTTGAAGCAGGAATGTGCATAGTCATAATATCACATTGATCGGAAAGCATTCCGGCTATTTTCTTTTTGCAGTCGCAGGTTATAGGTATCACCATCATAGAACAGTCCTCATATATC
>CACXDE010000106.1 GCA_902766305.1 uncultured Ruminococcus sp.
TAGCGTCATATCGCTTCGTATAAGCTGAGGAGAAGGGAGGGCATAACAAAGTGGAAAAGAAATATCAAGTGTTCATTTCTTCTACATACACTGATCTGGTAGAAGCCAGAAAAAAAGTGCGTGATGCTATCCTTTCAATGTACCATTTCCCTGTGGGGATGGAGCTTTTCGGAGCGGCAAATGAGGAACAGTGGCAAATAATCAGTGAGACGATTGATTCTTCCGACTATTATGTACTTATAGTAGGTCAGCGTTACGGTTCTGTTATTCCAGAAGGCCAACCTGATGCAGGTATTAGTTATACAGAGAAAGAGTTCCGTTATGCATTGGAAAAAGGTGTGCCGATTCTTGCTTTTATTATTAGTGATAATGTCCCAGTGAAACCGGAGAATATAGAAAAGGATCATCCGGAAAAGCTTGCCTCCTTCAAAGAAACTGTTAAATCTGGACGTCTTGTCGAATGGTGGGAGACCAATGATGAACTTGCTCAGAAGGTCACTGTCGCTTTGTACAAGCAGATTACAAGAACTAAGCGTCCGGGCTGGATCCGAGGCGACAGCTTTGATGTGGATGCAAGTTTAAATGAACTCCTCATTCTGAACAAACGTGTCCGTGAGTTGGAAGAAGAAAACAGAAAGCTGAAGGAAAGTGTAGTTCAAAGAAAACCTTCACTTAGCGTTTATATTCAGTTTGCTGGGACCATAGAAGAGCCGCTGGAGGCTAATGAAGGTTATGTCGAGGAAGTAGCTGGCGATGATGAGGGATTTATAACAACCGAGACAGTTCAAAGAGTTCATGTGTATGAAAAAGGATATTTTACTCCCGTTGTTCGAATGACACAGGAAGATATACCAGAAGATTTAAGAGAAGTGGTTACACCAGACATTATTGAGGACTATAATTCTAAGTTGCCCGATAAAGAAACAATTGAAGAATACGAGCGGCAGATGCGTTTTTACTATGAAGTTCGCAAGAATGGCCAATTGTTAGATTTTGTCATATTAAATGACGGTACAGCAAAGGCTACGGATGTAAATATTACTCTAGAGTTTCCAAAATCCTTTTTTATAATGAAACGTTCAAAAGCAGAAAAAATGCATGAACCGAAGAAACCTAGCATACCTTTAAATCCAATTGATGAGGCAAGAACTCAGAAGTATATAGCAGAAAAAACAGGTGGAGCATTGAAGCAGATGTTACATTTGATGGGAGGCTCATATGAAGGGGTTGGATTCAGGAACTTAAATGCATATGATCCATTTTCCGATATTCCGGCAATTATTGATGGTGATAGTTCAGTCAACTGGAATGTAGATATTGAAGGTAACACGGTAAAAATATGGAGTAAAGATTTGCTCCATACATATACGCAAGTTGCGGATAATCTTTGTATAATTCCGATGGAAATGGGAAGGTTTAAGATTAAAGTGACTATGATGTGTGAAGAATATATTGCTCCAGAGGAAAGCGCGCTGGAAGTTATCGTAGAATGAAACATGATGAGTATAACAATATCGGGGGCCTGACCCCATTGAGGAATTGTTACAGGTTACGAAATAATTGCATCCTCTAATGTTGGTCTCTGATACTCGTATGAGGATTACAGTGTAGGGCTGAATGGGCTGCCGAAATCTGATGTGCTGATGTTCTTCTTTGAAAGCGATGTAAGCGGCTCTGTGGTTATAAGGTCATCTGGAACGGGACCGACGCTGAAGGCTTATATTAGCGTGACAGTGGAGAATAAGGTTGTAGCAGAAGAAGAAGAAGTGGAAAGACAGATTACAGCGGATCTGGAGAAGAGGGTATAGTTGTTGCTGCTTCAGGACGATGAGGGGAAAAACCAGAAGAACATCAGGAACACGGGATTTCTTTACTGGAGTTGGCAACAATCTTTGATAACCAGTTTATTGCTCCTACCATGGCTGTATCTGATGTCGTGAACTCGGTCAGGAAAAAACGATACTGGAATATTATTGCGCAGCATGTACAGACATAATATGATTTCCGAAAGGGTGTTTATATGAAGTGTATATACTGTGGACAAGATAAAAAACCTTCGCGGGAACACATCATCTCGGCAGCTGTTTTGGATCTTTTTCCAGAGTGTTATCTTTCGATAGACATGACAAAAGGAATCGTCCATGAAGCTGATCCTGTGATTAAAGATGTGTGCAGCGATTGCAATAGTAAAATTGCGTACATAGACAGTTATGCAAAAGATTTCATCGGTGCATATTTTCTTAAAAAGTATTCATATGATGAGAATCCCATCTTAAGATATGATTATACGCTTCTGCAGAAGGTTTTGCTAAAGTATGCCTACAATGATCTGCGTGCTCATAGGAGAGATGTGTCTTTCTTCGATCAAGAGATTCGTAACTATATCCTTGATGAAGCTAACTGCGTTCCGATGAGCAATATTATCATTATGGCGGGCGTCGCTGTTAATAGAACTCCTGCGCCGGACTTTCTATATGGTAATCTGAAACTCCAAATGATTGAAAGTCCCATGTTATTTGATGAAACGATGGTGGATTTTATTGATTACAATGAATGGTCATTCAAGTTAAGAGAGTATCCCAAGAGGCTTGAAATGCCTGACCTGCTTATGTCATATGCTTTTCGGTTTAATAGCGGTCAATTTCTGCTACTGTGCTTTGAAAAGCTGAAAACAGATATAGAGCAGGAGAAGATTGTATTAGAATGCTCATATCCTTATGCTGTTTTAAATGAAACAGGTGAAGCTGAATTACCGCTCTGTACGAGTTATTTGAATTATCACCACCTTGGCATGGTTTGCTTGAAATGGGATCCTGCATTTGAGCTGTCATATATGGCACAGAGGGCGAATGAGAATAATGAAGCTCTGCAGGAACTGCAACAGAAAATCGACCAAATTGAGAAACAAATTGTAAAAGAGCATCCTCGTAAATATGTGAACTCTTCATAAAAGTTCCACTAAACGTCCCTTTGTAATCAGGCATTGAGGAAA
>CACXDE010000107.1 GCA_902766305.1 uncultured Ruminococcus sp.
AAGTATTTCTCTATATCGTGTGGCGCATAATAATCCTTTCCATGAAACTTCAACTGAATTGGTGGATAATAAATACCTCTTTCTAGTATCGCTTTCTCGGCCACTTGGTCATATTGCGCCAAATAGTCGCTCTCATTTTCCGCATCCTCTATCATCAGTTTTGATATATGTTGTAAAATTGCCTTATTTGACATCCAAAGACTAGGCATGCATAGAATATTATCGAAAGTAAAGTGAATCCTCGATTCCTTAGAACGATATAAATCTTTGCAGGACATGAATTTGAGTACGTGCCGCCAATAGCTAACTAAATAGTTCTTTATTTTTCCTCGTAAAGATTTGGCGGCTGAGATGTTATCTAATGGAAATATGTCAATATAAATACCGTTGTTTTTATATAAATTATCTGCAATTTCCTCAATAAAAACCGTTCCGTTCTTTCTCACCTTGCAAAATGTCAAAAAATAATTGTCTTCATTTTCTTCATCTTGAATAGAAAACAGACCGGTATCACTATTATGCATAATCTCTCTAAATTTTTTATAATCGTTCCTCGGCATTATTATATCCAAGTCATCGTCCCATGGAATGAAATCTTCATGTCGATAAGCTCCAAGTGCTGTGCCATATCCTAAAAAATAAACAAGACCGTTATCTTGACAGATTTTAACAACATAGTCGAGTATTTCGACTAACACTTCATGTAGTCTCTCAATTTCTGAGTTCATTTTTGCTCCCTCTGCATTTCACAATAATCGTCATAGTAGCAGATTGCTTTCCTAATTTCCTCTACTTTATTCGCATTTGCAAGTATCTTTACCAGTACCAGAGCAAACGGCATTGTTGCTCCGAGCCCTTGTCCTGTAATGATATTTCCATCAACGACTACGGATTCATTCAAAACCTCAGCTTCTCTCATCGCGCCTGCAAAGTCAGGATGCACAGTTGCTTGTTTCATGAGCCCAAGTTGCGCTAGAATACTCGGTGCAGCACAAACAGCTGCAACATATCTATCCTTAGCAAATTCCAGACACCTATCTTTCACAAGTTCAGAAGCCGCAAGATTTTCGGTGCCGGTTCTACCACCGGGAAGCACAATCATCCTGACCTTCTCATAGGCTACGTTCTCTGCCAAACAGTCCGCATGAATCAGGATATCTCGCGAACTCTTCACATCTCTCCTGCCCATGATGGATGCCATCAGCACTTTCAATCCAGCACGGCGAAGAAGGTCTACAACTATCAAGCCTTCACATTCCTCAAAACCATCGGCAAGAAAAACTACGACATCTCCAGTGACAGACTCTTTCTCCCGCTTCTGATCCGCCATCACATAGCCTTCAAACATCTCAATGTCTTCAGCTGTTGTAATCTTAATGTTTGTCTGATCGCCGTAGGCATAATTTATCGTTTCACCAAGAGCATACATAAGACTTGTCGTATGCGGTTCAATCGTTTCTAAAAGCCCCTGCTCTGCTGATCTCTTATAAATATCAAGAAGATATGAGAACTTAAAACCATACGGACATGCTATTTGGATATATTTGTCTCGATCACACCAGACATCAGATGTTGTATCCGTTGTTCTTTCCGAAAGGAGCTGATAACAAGGGGTAGCCGTAACAGCACTGCCCCTTTCAAAGGTCATCTCAGCAACAGCGTCCACGATTTTCTGACTGGTAAACGGAGCACCCCCATACTGAATGAAGACATAATCATCCAGACTGGTTTCTTTGCCAAGTAATTCTTCTAGGTGTTTTACGCCGTTCATAACGGAATCCTGGAAAGTTTCTCCCCCAAGAACGATCCACTTGACTTTGCTGATACAGTATTTATTGACCATGTCTCGGCAATAGTCCACCCAGTCATGATGGCAAACGATCTCGATGGCATCTATATTTTTATTCTTCTGAAAGATCTCACAAGTATAAGCCAACACCGGCTTTCCCAATACCTCAATAAACTGTTTAGGCCTTCCAGCTCCGACTCTTGTGCCTGTCCCGCCGGCCAGAATTATTACTGTGTTCATCTATCCCTCTTTAAATCCCTATAATCCAGATCCTCTGTGAATTTCCTGTGCCGTCAACAGATCATCAACCGTATCGACTTCCGCCCATTTCTTTCCAGCGATATCCACGCAGAACAACTGGAAGTCATGGAACATAATCATCTGTACCAGACTGTCTTCGAAATACTGATCGTACATATTCCCATTGATCATGCTGTCAACTTCCTGCTTCAGAAGTCTGGAACTTACCGGATCCAGTTTCGTCATACAGCAGTACTTTGCTGTGAAATGTTCAAGCTTTTTGCTCATGACCAGAATCTGATCACCCTGCGTAACCGCATTATAAACACCTGGCCTTACATAACTGCTATCGACCAATACATACGGATAATCAGTTTGAACCGTGAGGTAAGAGGCTATGATTTCATCTGAGAACACTGCATCACCATGGACGATGGTTACATTCTCACGCTCCAAATAATCCCGGGCAAACCATACAGACGAGATTGAGTTCGTAACCTCGTAAAAAGGATTCATGATGAACTTGACGTTCTCGCCATCAAGTTCAGCCTTTACATCATCAGCCTTATAGCCCACGACCACAACAATCTCAGCATTCTTGTCAGCTCTTCTGATGCTCCGAACCATCCGCTGAAGAACCGTTGTCTCCTCGTCCAGCTTATAACTTGTCTTTGCATATTTGAGCGTCAGTGGCTGTAGGTTGTTTCCTTTGCCGGCAGCTAAGATAATATATGTCATTGCACTCATCGTCACTTCACCTCCTCAAACACACCGATCTCATGATTCAGGAAGCTCAAATCTTCCAACTTGCAATCGACCAGCGCTTTCATTGCAGCATCATAGGCTTCCTTATCGACTTCAACGCCATACATTGGAAGGGCAATAAGACTCATGTTCTTGGCAAAGTGATACCATTGTTCTTTGAGAGGTCCTACTCCTTGGCCCTTACTGAGCTTGAGCATTGCCCAATGCATGAAGAACCACCCGGAGATAGCAATATAAGCATAGAAATGGCGTCTCTGAACGTCTGTCGGCTTATGTCGGTAATAAGTGAATAAAATCCGGTCAATCTCCGCCAGCCTGTGTTGTCCACCGCATACATAGGTGCCAATGTCAAACCCGGGGTCTCCATAACC
>CACXDE010000108.1 GCA_902766305.1 uncultured Ruminococcus sp.
CATTCCTCCGCATCCAAACATCGCAGATTAAATCTCATCCTCATGCAAAAACTCGACTTCACCATTGTCAATATGGTATACCGCGCCAATCACCGCAGGATCTTTTCCATGCCGAAGATGAGCAATGTCCAGTGCGCTGCTGATCTCATTGATACCATGCTCGACGTTCAGACAGGTAGCGCGATAAGGATCTGTTTCTTCTCCGATCGCATTTCTGATTTCATCGGTAATATACTTAATGAACCCCGAAGGATCGTGATGTATTGCCGCGTCAACAGCCCCGCAGCCTGTGTGTCCCATCATTACAACCAGGTTTGTTCCGAGGTGCTCAACAGCGTACTCAATGCTCCCCAGCTGATGGTCATCAATTACATTTCCGGCAACGCGAATCACAAACAAATCTCCGATTCCTGCCGAAAAGATACTCTCCGGAATAACTCGTGAATCCGAACAGGTAATAATGATCGCGTATGGCTGCTGCCCCTGCGCACTTGTCCGAAGCCTGACGGCCGGTGATACATCGCCGCTTCCAACACTTTCTGTAAGATACTTCTTGTTGCCATCCTTAAGCTTCTGTATCGCTTCTTTCACCGTGAGCATTTATTTTCCTCCCATGCTGTTATTTAATACAAATGTCAAAATACTCCAAATTCTTCCTCTTAACGACCGCCTGCCCAGTGAGTCAGCAGGCTGTCGTTAAGCGTAAACTCATTCGAATCGTCCATGATTATTGATTCAGCAGCCCTATGAAGCACCTCTTACGCACCACGTACTCTTCATTAAAATTAATAATCCTTGTGTAATCTGGGCGAAAACCATACTATTTCATAACACTAGCCAAGGGGATCATACAGCATGCATATGTGAAAACAGCGCAGCTATAATTACTAAACTCATCTTATCATTTGCAACAGTAAAGCCAACTTCTCTGCCACCTCAGCTACTACCATTTCAGTTAATCCCGGGTTCGTACTCTCAACTAATGTAATTAAATCGGCAGTAATCGCTCCACCAGATAATAGTTTTTTAATCGCACTCGGTTTCTTCGTTAGAACATTTAATAGTGCCTCTGAAACCTCTTGATTCTTAAGTATGATTTCTGCTTTATCTGCTATCATGTCCTTTGTTTGATAGACTTGGGACTCTATGTTTTTACTTCGTTCCGTTAAACTCTCCAATGCTTTTCTTAAGCGAACTAAATCGTCAATAATCTGATTGGCTCTTTCTACTGTCAAAACTTCATCTGAAGATTCCAGTATTTTTTCGATAACAGCAGCATTTCCTGCCCCGTATGCAGACCCAAGTATTTCGCTAATTTCATAATCACCGTCGTATTTCTCCGCAGGATAATCTTTCTTTCCCCTGGCGCGTCTTTTAAGAACTGCATCGACAGAAAACTTGTCTTTTATGCCCTCTGTTTCCATAACGATGTAATCTTTTGCCTTAAGGTTTAATTCCATATTAATACAAAGGATTTCATCTCTTAGTTTTTTCAGCATTGTCCAACAAGGTACACTACCGTCGGAATAGATGTCGATAGTAATAGATTGGTTTCCACTTCCTGAATCAACCACCGCGGTTATACTGGAGAACTCATCATTATTAAAGTCAACTCTCATTCCTTTCCGCCAACGGTCGCGCACATTATAGTGGCTTTGATAGCAAAATATCATGAGTCTGTGTATAATCGTATCCGGCAAATACTCATACTGTAACTCATACGAGGTATGCTTCATTTCACTGGGAACAAACCATTCCGGCTTTGTATTTCCGGATGAATTCTCACTGCATAATACCGGTATTAACTCTCTTCCATCAGGAAGCTGATAAGATATGCGGAATTTTCTCAAGATTTCCAAAATATACTCTATTTCAAATGACTTATAAGAAACCACTCCCAGGTCATCAAAGTCGAGAGGATCTGTATTCTTTAAGATTTCTTCAATTTGTGCCTTTTTCAAAATACCGTTTTCAGCAATTGGCTCCCCATTATTAATAAGCACATATGCCGCTCTAGTAAGCCATTGAGGATTAAGGAGTTCATAATTATCAAGTTTTTGGCTATTTGAGTTCTTATGATAGCTGAAGCAAACACCAAGGTCGTTGAACCAGTCTAATAGCCATTCATATATTCCCTCTTCATTATTGTCCTCATATTTCAGTCCTCTTTCAAAGCACATCTGATGATAGGTGGTTTTTGAAATATAATTATGTGATTCTTTTTCCAAATCTGTCATTAATCCATACCATGACTTAGGAAATTCCATGCCATAGCTGTCCAATCGACGCACTTGTTCCATAATGGAAGACTTTAGCTTCATGAACACTTCATCATCTGCTTCGACGACTGAAAAGTACAGAAACTCACTAATATTTCCAAATTCCTGCCTTAACCTGATTTCATCAACCTTTATCTGGTTTTTGGTCCATTGATTTACCAATACAATAATCGGCGAATTGGGTGCAAAGCTTTCCACAGTGCGCAACCAATATCTTGCCTGTCCCATCAAATCTCTATCTGTTCTCGTACTAAGCATTACAACATAGCATGAGCGTTCCGTCAAAAAGCAGCGATGCATGGAATGCATGATCTGCTGCCCTCCGAAATCCCACAGTTTAATATCGTATTGCACATCCCCCTCAGCTACTTTAAGAGGCTTAATCAAGACACCATGTGTTGTTTTTGTTGGATATGTAATTTCATCTGTTGCTTTTTTACCGTCGTTGAGAAGACGCTTAAGTGTATACGTTTTTCCAACTTCTCCGTCGCCCAAAAAGATTATTTTAGCCGAATTAACAGATATCATTTCTTCATTGAAATATTGTTCTATTAACTTTCTCCTTTGATAAAACAGGCTTATAGGTTGTTTTGCCAAGGAAAGATTATTTATATAAATACCGTTATATACCTTAAAACCATATAAACCATCATTCCGAAATATAAAATCCAATTCAGTCCTTAGAAATTCTTTCGGTATTCTATCTAGTGATAGCTCTTCTAACACTATTTTTTTTATCGCCGGAAGTTCAAACATCTCGACATTTAATTCTTTAATTTTTGTCCCAGCAATATCTAACCATGATAGAGTTCTTAAAGTATTAATACTTGCTGGTAATCTTGTCAGCTGTGTCCATCCAACGTCAAGGCTCTCGAGGTTTTCCAACTCTCCTATGCTGTCCGGCAGGCTTGTCAGTTGTGTGCTGCTAACGTCAAGGCTCTC
>CACXDE010000109.1 GCA_902766305.1 uncultured Ruminococcus sp.
TCCTCTAAAGGTATGCGGGTTATTCTGTCGGCTTTTGTGTCGATCGCAATTTCACCATCCGAGTTGAAGGTACGCATGATCGGGAAACGGAACTCACATCCTCCGGGCAGCATACATCTTTCACCCATAGCCTGACCGATGCCCATTGAAGGTGTCATTCCTACTAACTTGACGTTATCCATTTTTCGCAGAGCGTCCGCAAGTATATCTCCGGAACTTCCGCAGTCTAAATTTACAACAGCAACTACAGGCAAATCCCTATACGTTCCATCGCCGCTGAGTTTCACTTCAATATTTACTTCATGCGCTGCGTTTCCCTTCATAGTCAGAATCGTATCCTTTTTATCAGTAAATACAGACGCAGCCGCTGCGCTTATATAAGGATTTCCTCCGGCATTCCAGCGAAGGTCAAGTACAAGCTTTTTCATGCCCTGAGCCTTGAGACTTTCGATCTCCGTTTTCATCCTGTCCTCAATTTCAGGATAATTCCCAAGTAAATATGCTTTTGTATCCAACACCTGATCATATTCTTCCTGGTTTATTCTCAGATATCCAACGTCATCGGTAAGCATCCTGCTGCTGAAATTTTCATCCTCGATCTGAGTTGCTGCTATACGGCAGTAAGCAGTAAGACCATGTGAAAAATACGCATCTGTGCTTTCCAGAACAGCCTTCTTTTCTTTACCGGTTTCGTCCGTAAAGCCTACCTCTACCTCTTTGCCGCCAGTACCGCTGAGACATATAGGTCTGACATAATCCTCATTCTCACTGATCGGATAATTAGCATTATAAAGGGTATCATGTATTTCCGACAAAGCTTCTTTTATGGGCTTTCCTGCCCAGCTTGTGATAACAGTACCGCTGCGTATGCCTGCCTTATAGGCACTGCCGCCTTCCTCAACGCAGAATGCGCGTGTTTTCCCGTCATCAGTGGTAAACATTATAAGTCCATAGTAATCCCCCTGAACATCCTCAACAAGTTTTACTAATGCCTCCTCATTTGAAGTACCAATAGCCCCTACATGACCGTCATAGGATAGATATGTGAGTCTGTTGAGCACTTTATTGTAGAGAGCATAATCATTGTCTTTCTCGGCTTCTTCTACCATCGGATATACTTCTGCATCAATTGCATCATAATCTATCTCTTTCCAGTCACTGAGCGGATACCATTTTTTCATTTCTGATATGACAGAACGGTAGCTTTCAGTCATGGACATATGCGAAAAGTTCATGACTCTGACAAACAAGCTTGCCATATTTACAAAAGAGAAGAATGACCCGAAAAAAATCAACAGGCAGCACAAAACAGCACTTATATGAAAAAGAACCTTCTTTTTACAAAGGGGCGTCATAAGCGGAAAAAACAGCGCTGCTATATACACAGAGCCGAATAATTCAAATGTCACAGTTTCATTCATATCATACAGGTTCAGCATAAGGTGTACAGCGCACAATATAAGCGGTATAAAGCTGCACACTATCCATATTTTCAGGCTTTTTCCACGTTTTACGAGAATGTTCCTGACAATCGGAAAAACTATTCCTGCTATTGGCATAAACAGATACATAAACAATGTAAAGGGTTCAAGTGCAGCCATTCTGTTGATAATGAGTTCCATAATAATAACATCTCCTCACATTTTTTACATAATATAAATATTTTGCACACAAAAACTGATAAGTGTGCAAATTCTTTATGCTTTATTATATCATATTTTTTTCAATATTGCAACATTTTTATATTTCTCTGACCTCTTTTATATTTCTGAAATTTTTCTTCATCAGGTTTTACACTGAAAAATCATGCAAATATGATCGCAGATAATGTTAAATCACTGCATCATAAATCATTATTTTTGTCTGGAATGGATATAATTGGGTATATCTTTTATTATAACTATAAATGAACAAATCTTACAAATTGTACAAACGGCTTGTCATTCTTATAGCGGCTGATTCAATGTGGAGTTGATAAAGCTCAAAGAACCACTCCGCTTTGCTGCGCTCAGGATGACATTTTTAGTTTGTTTTGTGCATAATTACAAACGATTACAAATCCGCTCATTTCTATACATTATAATTTAAATGAAAAAATAATTAAAAACAGTCATAAAATAAAAAAAATTCCTTTATTTATTAACTAACTGTTGAAAGATGAAATAAAATGTGCTATTATATATAGGTAACGATAAACAGGCAGTCAATTTGTGATTCGGGAAATTTCCCTGTTGAACCTTAAAAATATTAACAGGAGTATGCTGCTGCAGCATATGATTTTTTGAGGAGGTTATTTTTATGGATATTAATTCTGCTTTTAAGACATGGCTTTCTGAAGCTGTGGAGGATAAGGATCTGACGGATGAGCTTAATTCTGTCAGCAATAACGAAAAAGAAATATATGAAAGATTCTATACCGGACTGAAATTCGGTACAGCAGGTCTGAGAGGTATTATAGGCGCCGGAACGAACAGAATGAATATATATACTGTCCGCCGTGCTACTCAGGGTCTTGCTGATTTCCTTAACGCAAAATATGATAATCCGTCTGTTGCGGTATCTTATGATTCTAGAATAAAGGCTGATCTTTTTGCAAGAGAGGCTGCAAGAGTTCTTGCCGGCAATGGAGTAAAGGCATATATCAGTGCTGAGCTTCAGCCTACACCTGTGGTTTCATATGCTGTAAGAGAGCTTAAAACACAGGCAGGTATTATGGTAACTGCAAGCCATAATCCGGCTAAATACAATGGATATAAATGCTACGGCAGTGACGGCTGTCAGATGACTGACAATAATGCAAATGCTGTATTCAAAGAGATAGAAAAGCTTGATTATTTCGGAGACTGCATTAAGCTTATGGACTTTGAAGAAGGTCTTGACAGCGGTCTTATCGAATACATTGGTGATGATCTCTATGAGAAGTATCTCGGCAAGGTTATGGAGCAGTCTGTTAATCCTGGTGTTTGCAAGGGTTCAGGACTTAAGGTAGTATATACTCCCCTCAACGGCGCGGGAAACAAGCTCGTAAGAAAGGTTCTCGACAGAATCGGGGTTGAGGATGTAGTTGTTGTACCGGAGCAGGAAATGCCTGACGGAAACTTTACTACCTGTCCGTATCCTAATCCGGAAATAAAGGAAGCTCTTAAGCTCGGTCTTGATCTTTGTGAAAAGGTTCAGCCTGATCTTCTTCTCGCAACTGATCCGGACAGTGACCGTGTTGGTATTGCCGTAAAGACCGATAATGGATACCGTCTTATGAGCGGAAACGAAACAGGCATTATGCTTATGAATTATATTCTGAGCTGCCGCAAGGAGAACGGAACTCTGCCTGAAAAACCTGTTGCAGTAAAAACCGTCGTTACAAGCAAGCTTGTTGACAGAGTTTGTGAAAAATTCGGCTGTGAGCTTAAGGTTGTGTTGACAGGATTCAAATATATCGGTGAGCAGATACTTCTTCTTGAACAGAAGAGCGAAGAATACAGATATGTATTTGGTTTTGAGGAAAGCTACGGTTATCTTGCCGGAACGTATGTAAGGGATAAGGACGCTGTTGTTGCTTCTATGCTTATATGCGAGATGGCTGCTTATTACCGCACGAAGAATAAATCTCTGAACGATGTAATGAATGAGCTTTACGATGAGTTCGGATACTATTTCAATAAGACTGATGCGTTTGAATTTGAAGGCTCTGAGGGTATGAAGAAGATGGCTGAAATAATGTCATCTCTCCGTGAGTCACACCCGAAAGAGATAGCCGGGTTTAAAGTCACTGTCGCTTCCGACTATCTTAATTCCTGCACAAAGGATATAGTAAACGGAACAGAGGAAGTTATTGATCTTCCTAAGTCAAATGTTCTTGCATATTCACTTGAAGGCGGCGGAGCTGCTATTGTAAGACCGTCAGGTACAGAGCCGAAGATAAAGGTATATATAACTGCTGTCGGTACATCCGAGGAAGATGCGAAGAATATTGCTGCCGGTATGACCGATTCAGTTGTAAAAACATTGGGTATCTGATATTTATAAAAATTTTATCTTTATTGAAGTGCTTCCGTCCGGAGGTGCTTCTTTTTTCTATATCCGGATATATAAACGCCTTTTTCACTCAAAAAACAGTAAGGGCTGCCGGATATAACCGACAGCCTTCACTGAGGAGAAATTATGAAAAATACCTTTTAGTGTATCTTGTTTTTTTAATGTGATTCAGCCCATGCCGAAGAAATCATCATTGTCACCGAAGAAGTAGTTTCCGTTGGGAAGATTATTGCTGTTTCTGTTCTGCTGGGTGTTTTCAGAGCTTTCTTCTTCATAAGCCTTCTCGCCAAGAGTAGCTTCTATAGTCTGCTCCTTGCCGTCACGTTCGATCTTTATCTTAACCTTTGTTCCGGCCTTAAGCTTTGATACAGCTGATGTAAGATCGCTGCCCCCAGATATTTCCTTGCCGTTAAATTCAAGGATAAGATCGCCTACCTTAAGACCCGCATTGTCAGCTGCTGAACCGTTAGTAACTGCTGAAATATATACACCCATCTTGTTGACTCTGTACATGAACATAGAGTTTTCACTGTTTATGGTTACTATATTGATGCCGAGATTGCCTCTGCCCGTAACATGACCCTTTGTTTTAAGGTCGTCAAGAACATCAACTATATCATTCACCGGTATAGCAAATCCAAGA
>CACXDE010000110.1 GCA_902766305.1 uncultured Ruminococcus sp.
GTTTTATTTATATCCTCACGATTATCCTAACCATTGGGTACAGCAGCAGTATCTTCCCGATGGTGTAAAGGATGCTGTCTATTATGAGCCGGGGAACAATAAAAACGAGCAGGCTTATAAAGCGTATTGGGAAAAAATAAAGAAAGGGTCGATATAAATGAGTATAGTAGAAAACTATCCTGTACCTATGGTTAATGATAAAGAGTTAAGTTCTCTTGATTCATTAGTTGAAAGATATGAAAAGCTGACAAAACCAAGCTTGCTTGCTAAAGCAGGTAATGCAGTTTCTAACGTAATACCCGAACCTGTAAAAGAATTCGGAAACAATATTTCAACAGGAATTACAGAAAATCAGATTTATTTACAAGCTATGGAATACATAGGAAACGGCTTTAAAGCAGTTGAAGAACTTTTTTTTTTTTTTTTTATAGATGAGGGTATTATTATCAATAGCATTAATAACATAAATGAAGATATCAACATTTCAGAAATAGAAGAAATTTGTCTTATAAGAAGTTATTATCTTGCTCAGGCAGTAAATAATGATAAAACAAATTCACAAATTCTCGCTTTTGCCGAGGGCGGGGGAACTGGTCTTTTCGGATTTATCGGACTTCCTCTTAATCTTGTACTGAGTACATTATTATTTTTCCGTGCTGTTCAGTCAATTGCTATGCACTATGGTTATGATGTAAAAAATGATTCTGCTGAAATGCTTATAGCAGGACAAGTTTTTGCAAATTCGTTTGATCCGGCTGCTGCAAGCTCAGGAACAGAAATCGGAAATATTGTATGCAAAGTAATGCTGATGGCTCAGACAGCAGCTGTAAAACAGGCTTCTGCTAAAGGCTGGGCAGCAATGATAGCAAAGGGAAGTATACCTCGTTTACTTGCGCAGATGAGGGCTTTGGCTAATAAGGCAGCACAAAAAGCCTTGATGAAAGCAGGAGTTAAAGGATTAGAAAAAAGTGTATTCAGAGAAGTTTTTGAGCAAATTGGAAGAAAGCTTACTTTGAAAGCAATCAATAAAGCCGTTCCGATAGCAGGCGCAGCAATAGGTGCATTTATGGATATCGGACAAATGAAACAGATTGTGGAATATGCTGATATTTTTTATCAGAAGCGTTTCATTTTAGAAAAGGAACAACGTATAAAACGTGTATGTAATATAAAAGTAACCGATAAAAACTTAAGTTTTGAGTATAATATTAAATCTCTCGGTAAAGGTGAAACATTTACTTTAAGAGTGAAAGAGGGTTCTTCACTACTTGACAATGAAAAAATCATCTGGAAGTCTGATAATGAGAACGTAATTTTCGTTACCGATGGGAAAATGACCGCAAAAAATACAGGAAATGCGGTTATTTCAGTTACAACCCCTGATAACAGGTATTTAGAATGTTCTGTTAATGTAAGGAATGCTCCGACAAAAATCAAGCTAAGCAAAGATCTTATAAAAGTAAAAGTTGGGGAAACTTTCACGCTTAATTCGATTATTGAAAATAATGAAGCATGTGCCACAAGGACGTACAGAATAAGCGATCCAAAAGTTGTAAAGGTAAACAATAAATATTGGGTCGGCAAATTTTCAGCTATCAGCCCCGGAACAGCATATGTGACTGTACGTACATACAATGGTATCGAATCAAGCTGCAAAATAATTGTATCAGAGAAAAAACAATGACTTTAGTAAAGTATCTTTGTCATTAACTATAATAGCTTATATAAGGAAGAAAAATTATGGACATTCAAGAAATGTATGATAAAATCTCAAAATACTGTAGTACGCTCGAACAATACAGGTATTATTACTATTTGAGTGAACCTGCCGCAGAATCTGAAATAGAAGCTGTCGAAAAAAAGTACAGCATAAAACTTCCGGAAGACCACCGGGAATTTCTGCTTCTTGCCAACGGTTTTGAAATGGGTACGAGTGCGGCGATTTTTCCTGTTGGCAAAATCGAACCTTACGATTACGGCGAATATAAAGATTACTTTGTTATTGGTCAATACATAGGTGACGGTTCCATGCTGCTGACGGATGGAAAGGGCGGTTTTTTTGAAGATGATCATGCTTTCGGACTTAAAGAAAAAAGCTTTTCCGAATTTCTGAATAAATGGATCATTTACCATCTTGAAGATGATCTGAAAGATGCCGGCGTTCAGGTAAGTAACCCCGAAAGAGAAGCGGAAACAGCAGCTATGGTGGAGCAAATGAGGAAAAAGCGTGAAGAACTCAGAATGAAAAGAGATAATGGAAAGTAATCAGAAACAGAAAAAGCGATCAGTGAACATTTCTGACCACTAACCACTATCTGTTAACTTCTGCTCAGCAATTCATAGTATGTTACTTTTATATGATTAAATGGAGGTAAAAATGAAAATAGGAAATGTTGAGATAAATGGTTATGCTGCCCTTGCGCCGATGGCAGGAGTAGCTGACAGAGCATTCAGAGAATTATGCGTAGATTTCGGAGCAGCATATGTTGTCGGCGAAATGGTCAGCTCAAAGGGTATTACATATAACAGCGAAAAGTCTTTTGAACTTTTGGAATTGTCAGAAAAAGAACGTCCTGCCGCTGTACAGCTTTTCGGTTTTGAACCTGATGTAATGGCAAATGCTGCGCAGTTTGCAATGAAATACAAGCCGGATATAATAGATATCAATATGGGCTGTCCGGTGCCAAAAATTGCCGGAAACGGTTCCGGCGCTGCGCTTATGAAAGATCCTGAGCTTTGCGGTGAAATTGTAAAAGCCGTATGCAGTGCTGTAAATGTTCCTGTTACTGTAAAAATACGCAAAGGCTGGGACAAAAACAGTGTTAATGCTGTCGAGGTCGCTCAGATATGCGAACAGTCGGGAGCAGCTGCAATAACAGTACATGGACGTACAAGAGAGCAGCAGTATATGCCTTCGGCTGACTGGAGCATCATACGTAAGGTAAACAAGGCTGTAAGTATTCCGGTTATCGGCAACGGCGATATAAATACAGCTGAAGACGCTGCAAGAATGTTTGAACAGACAAACTGTGATCTTGTAATGATAGGCAGGGGCGCGCTTGGAAATCCATGGATCTTCCGTGAGATAAACAGCCTGATAGGTTTTGACCGCCCGTCTCTTCCTGTGTCAGAAGCAGAAAGAATAACTGTTCTTTTGCGGCATATAAAAATGCTTTGCGGGTATAAGGGCGAGGATGTGGGAATGAGAGAGGCAAGAAAACACAGCGCATGGTATTTTAAGGGTATGCCGGGTGCAGCAGAGCTTCGCCGGAGGGCTGGTACTCTGAAAACATTTGATGATCTGATAGAACTATGTAAATCAGTTTCGTTCTGTCGATAAGCTTAATATTGATTCAGAAACGTGCAACAGTTAGCTTTAAAAAATCTGTTGCACGTTTTTGAATTATCATTGACATATGTGTATGGTTCTGATATCATAGTAGTAGTGTATTGTTGAAGTGTCATTATTGTATGGAATAAATGTGGATTTATACTGTATATATTGACATTCGGAAAAGTCAGGCGGTGATATAAAACATATAATACCAGATTAACACAGCTAATCGAAAGGAGAGAGTAAACAAATGAAACGAAAGACAGTTTTTAAGAAAACCGCTGCTCTGATTCTGAGCAGCACAATGCTGGTTTCACTTCCGGTGACAGCAAATGCGGCAACAGTGACTGATGACGGAGAATATGAAATACGGTTCAATAATAACTGGGTCGGGGGTACAATTGACGGTTCAACCGATTCAAAAACTGTCACCTTTAATTTCGACAGTGATGATGAGGTTGTAAACCTCAGTGACCTTGTTGGAACAAACGTAAAATACAAGTATTATGCGTTTAAGGGTTGGGAAACAAGTGACGGTGATGTTATCAATACTATTACCAAGGATGATTTTGACGGCGGTCATTATCTGAATCTTAAAGCCGAATTTGAATA
>CACXDE010000111.1 GCA_902766305.1 uncultured Ruminococcus sp.
AGAGAAATCTTGACAAACGTGTTGAACTTATCTACCCGATAGAAGACCCTGACCTTATCGACAGGAGCTTCAGTATTGTTGAGACGATGCTGAAGGATGTTCTTAATACAAGGATACAGCTTCCTGATACATCATATGAGCTTCTGGACAGAAGAGGAAAGAAGCCTCACAACTGTCAGAGGGAGTTCTCTGAAATGGCAAAAAAAGCTTTACAGGCAAAGGAAACAGTGGTTATTGAAGAGAACCGCTTCAAACCCATGACTCCGAAAATGTAAATACAGACTGTTGTTTTAAGAAAAAATAGATGTCAGGAGTTGGTATTGTTGGCAGGCAGAACCTCAAAAGAAGACTATGAAAATTTGTCAAAATATATTGTACCTGATCCAGATATGACACATATACATCTTTCATGTTCATCTTCCTGTGATTTTAGACCCGATGACATAATAATAAGAAATTTTAACAATGTTGCAGATTCAATAACTTATTTTATGGATAATGTTGAAGATTTTCTGGAGGGAGGAGAGCCAAGGGCAGGTTTAATTCTTTTTGACAGTTGTGTAAGAAATATTTATAAGAATAATTTTTCCAAAATACAGTCAGTCCTGAATAAAATGGAAAGCAAGACAAAAAAATGTAAGGAAGAATTAAATAAATGGCGAACGAAAAAAAATACTGCCCCAGTAAGAACACCGGGAATAATAATTACTTTGATATGTTCGTTGATTTTTTGGATATTACCGTTTCCGATGGAATTTTTTATGCGGTGTCATTTGATATTGCAAATTCTATTTACAATTGCAGTATGGTTTGTGATAACTGTTTCTGCAGCGGAATTTCCACATTATATCAAGGTCGTTTTATTAGCTGCGGGGGGTATAATAGCATGGGTCGTTATATCCAATTTCCTGCCGTTTATACCGTCTCCGGGTGATAGTGCAGGTCAGCTGCTTTTTAATTATATCCGCCTTTTGTGGACTATGGGATTTTTGGTATCTGTTTCTTTGGTAAAAAAAGATAAGGAAGAAATAATCGAAACCAAAACAAAGCTTGAAGAATCAAGTCAGGCATATAATAAATCCTATATGATGTATTACTACATGTTAGTTGTTACACTCGGTGCAATGGGCTGTTCAGTTACTCTAAAGGGTGATTTTCCTGCAAACGAACAGCATGTTTCTGATGAAGGTATGATGTCTTTAATGCTTATTTACAGAATGTATTTTAAATCTGTCAAAGTTCATATTGATAAAGAAAGATTCGACAGTAATGAAAAGATAAAGGATAATTCTGATATTGGATTTTTTTTCTGGTCGAAATACGATAACAAACAATTCCTTTCTTGTGTAAGAAGGCATTGTACCGAACTGCTGTATCTGCGTGACGCATACAATAATAATTTACCAAGCCTTTATAAAAATCATTTTGAAGGATATTCCGAGTATCTGATAAAAGAAATGAATAAATGATTATAAATATCTGATTGAATTTGTGCATCAATTTATTTTTACACTTTAACCTTATAAAGATTTATACTATAAATGAGCAAATCTGACAAATCGCACAAACGGCATGTCATTCTGAGGAGCGTAAGCGACGAAGAATCTTTTCGATAATGCTGCTTTAGTGGAAAAGATCCTTCGCTTACGCTCAGGATGACAGGTTGGCGGTGATAATGATGACAAGATTATTGTGCAGAATCACGAACAATTATTAATTTGCTCATCTATAGTTTATTGGTTTATTCGGCTATAAGGTTTGAGCGATACAAACAAAAAGAAAGGTGTGTTTTTTATGAAACGAGTAGGCATACTGACGAGCGGCGGAGACTGCCAGGGACTTAACTCCTCGATAAGAGGACTTGCCAAAGGACTTTACCATCACTACGGCAAAAAGGTTGAGATCTACGGAATTGTTGACGGCTACAGAGGACTTATTAACGGCGAGTATAAGCTCATGCAGCCGGAGGACTTTTCCGGTATCCTGACAATGGGCGGTACGATTTTAGGTACATCCCGTCAGCCGTTCAAGCAGATGAGAGTAATCGACGAAGCTACTAATGTTGATAAGGTAGCTGCAATGAAAAAGACCTATGCAGATCTTAAGCTTGACTGCCTTGTTGTTCTGGGCGGAAACGGTACGCATAAGAGCGCAAATATGCTGTCAGAGGAAGGTCTGAATGTTGTTTCAATGCCTAAAACAATAGATAATGATATCTGGGGTACGGATGTTACCTTTGGTTTCCAGAGTGCTGTCGATATCGCTACACACGTTATTGACTGTATCCATACAACTGCTACATCTCACGGACGTGTATTTATTGTTGAGTGTATGGGACATAAGGCTGGCTGGCTGACACTTCATGCAGGTATTGCCGGCGGTGCTGATGTTATTCTCATTCCTGAAATACCCTATGATATCAATAAGGTAATTGACACTGTCAAGTCAAGAACAAAGAACGGCAAGACCTTTTCCATTCTTGCTGTAGCTGAGGGCGCAATAGATAAGGAGACTGCGGCGCTTCCGAAGAAGAAAAAGAAAGAGGCTATCGCAAATTTGATGTATCCTTCTATCTCATACAAGATAGCGCATGAAATAGAGGAAGCTACCGGTCAGGAGACAAGAGTTACTGTTCCCGGACATTTCCAGAGAGGCGGAAGTCCGGACGCATACGACAGATTTATTACCACCCGTTACGGAGCAGCCTGCGCACAGCTTATCATAAATGAAAAGTATGGATATATGACGGCTCTTGTAAACGGCGAGATAGTTCCTGTTCCGCTTAGTGAGGTTGCCGGAAAGCTTAAGGGCGTTCCTGTAGACAGTCCTATAATTCAGGATGCGAAAAATATAGGTATTTCTTTCGGCGACTGATACGTATTCAGATCATAAAAAAGAAGGGAAGGTTCTTATGCCTGAGGAAAATGAGCTGGATTTTGCCCAGAATGAAGATACAGAAGCTTCGGACGTTAAAAAGAAAAAGAACAAAAATGAACGTCCCGGTGAGATAACACGTGAAAGAAAACGCTGGGGATTCCTTGGTATCCCATGGACATTTACAAAGTATATTCTTACAAATAAAAAGCTGATAATAGAAACGGGGCTTTTCAACAGTACTGAAAATGAGATACTGCTTTACCGTATAACGGATATGACGCTGAAACGCAGCTTCGGACAGAAGCTTTTCGGGCTTGGTACACTTATTGTGTATGCGCATGATAAAACTAATCCGACGCTTGAGATCAAGAATATAAAACACTCTCGTGAATTTAAGGAAACTCTTTCTTCGGCAGTAGAACGAGACCGCCTGAGGATGAAGATGCGCCAGAGTGAGATAGTTGACAATTTCCATGATATACACGATGATCTTGACGATGGTGATTTTTAATACAGCAGTATGACTTGTCAGACAGCGGAAACATAGTACGATGATGTTTCCTGAATAGTACGGGGTATTCGCCGGATGGGTGCGGATATCCCGTATATGTATAGCTGAGTGCCGGAGGAAGATTGAAATGAAAAAGAAGTTGAGAATATCCGATATTACAAGAGAGGTATGGCATATTGTCTGCATAATATTTGCGGCGGCTATTTACGGCTTTTCGATAAATAATTTTCTGCACGGTTCGGGTCTGCTGTCCGGGGGATTTACCGGTATCTCACTTTTGGGACAGAATGCTCTGAAACAGTTTGCAGGGATAGAACTTCCGCTGAGTGCGATTTACATTCCGCTCAATGCTGTTCCGGCTATTCTTGCATTTAAATTCATAGGAAAAAGATTTACGATATATTCACTGATAATGATCGTATTGTCGTCTACATTTGCTGATCTGATACCTAATTTTCATCTGACGAATGATATACTGCTCTGCGCTGTCTTCGGAGGGATAATAAATGGTACGGCTATATCTATATGTCTTCTCAGCAATGCTACCAGCGGCGGCGCAGATTTCATATCTATCTTCATTTCCGAAAAATACGGCAAGGACGCATGGAACTATATCTTTGCCGGAAATGTTGTCGTTCTTGTATGTTCTGGTATACTTTTCGGCTGGAGAGGTGCGATGTATTCAATAATACTCCAGTACTGTTCCACTATGATAATCCAGATGCTGTACAAACGCTATCAGAAGCAGACTATGTACATAATAACAGACAAGCCCCAGAAGGTGTATGATGTCATAAAGGAAAATACCAATCATGATGCAACACTGTTCAAGGGCGTAGGCTTCTATATGGGCAGGGAAAAGAATATGGTGTACTCTGTCGTATCGTCGGACGAAATACGCATGCTTGTTGCCAAAATCAAAAATACCGACCCGGCTGCCTTCATCAACATAGTAAAGTCAGAGGAAGTCAGCGGCAATTTCTACCGCCGACCTAACAATTAGCTCAGAGTTCAGGGCTCAGAGCATGGCATATCAGACTTTATTCTTCTTTTTGGTATAAAATTGAAAAGAATAAGCTCTGCACTCTGCACTCTTAGCTCTGAGCTATTTCGCTTTTGGCTTTTTGAAGAGGGTGAACAGCAGGGAGAAGAAAATGGCTGCCGCTATTCCTGAGGCGCAGGCACCAAGTCCGCCGGTAAATATTCCGACAGCACCCCGGCTTGCTACATCCTCTGATACCCCTTTTGCAAGAGCGTAGCCGAACCCAGTCAACGGAACAGTTGCACCCGCTCCGGCAAAATCGACAAAGGGTCCGTATATTCCCAAGGCAGTCAGAAGTACGCCCGAGGTCACATATATGACAAGTATCCTTGCAGGTGTCAGTTTTGTTTTATCAATAAGTATCTGAGCGGCAACACATAGCAGTCCGCCAACTATGAATGAAATGATATATTGCATTTTACTCACCTTTCTTGTGATGGTGTTGATTAATATTAGTTCGTAATATTATTGTTTACATATTTCAGGAAATTATTCTCTTTTCAGTTGTAAGTTGTAAGTTTTAAGTCGTAAGTTTTAAGCTCAAAGCCTTGCTACCCTGTCATTCTGCCCTTGTTGTCATTCCGAGCGCAGTGAGGAATCTTTTACACTAAATCAGCTCCGTTGTCATCCTGAGCGTAGCGAAGGATCTTTTTCACGAAGCAGCGTAATCGTAAAGATTCTTCGTCGCTTTGTTTTTGAAAATATCAGAGTTCATCATTGCCGACAAGTCAAAAAGCGTCCCCCCTCTTAACAATAGCTCTGCTCCTCAGAATGACAGTGGGGGAAGAATGACAAGTGGTGGAAGCTTTTACAACGACATAAGAAGAAAAAAGCCTGGTACGGCATAATTGTACATTGTACGTAAAACGGAGGTGTAAAGATTGAGTAAAAAAGAAACAGCTTTTATGTATGAAATGTGTCAAAGACAATTTGACGAGATGAGACAGTTCTATCTTGATATCGGCTACAGCGAAAAGCAGGCTGATAAGCTTTGCAGCAGCTGTTTCGGCGCTGATATCGTTGTAGGTGAGCATTCTGCTTACCAAAATGACTGGACGTTCGGCAGAAGATTCAAGCCCCGCCCGGAAAAAAAGAAGGGTCTTTTCGGCTTTGGCAAAAATTCTTCTGCTTATGACGGAATGGTATGTGAGTCAGCAAGGTCAATGTCCGCGCCGATGATGGGAATGGCTGCGCCAATGGCAGGAATGCCTGCGCCTTTGATGAAAATGGCGCCTATGCCTATGTCTGAACCGGCATTGTGTGAAGAAGCTTATTGTGATGGTACGGCGGCTGAAAGTGATGATCAGTGGAATACAGCGGAAACGCATAGTGCTGATGAGGTTGAGGAGGAAAGTACCCTTGACAGACCGCAGATTATATTCTCTGCAAATGTGAATACTGCTTCATGGTCGTATCTCAGAAACAAGATAGTTGACGGCGACAGGGTAGACAAGGATTTTGTACGTATAGAGGAAATAATTAACTCCTACAAATACAAAATGAAAACGCCGAAGGACGGCAGTTTGTTTTCAGTCTATACGGAACACGCAGGCTGTCCATGGAACAAGGATAATGAATTGTTTATGGTCGGGCTGAGAGGAAAAAAGGTTGACAAGGATGTAAGTCAGAACCTTGCTTTCCTTGTTGATGTTTCAGGAAGTATGGAGGATAACTGGATACTTGTGCAGATGTCGCTGGCTTCTATAATGAGCAAGCTTAAAAAGGGCGACCATATGTCCGTTATCTCTTATTCAGATAAAACGGAAACAGTCGCTGAAAAAATGAAATGCGGCGATTTTGATGATTATGTAAAGGTTATACTGGCAATTGATGGTATTGGCGGATGCACAAGGGGCAGTAAAGGTCTTGAAAAGGCATACAGCTATATATCCGACAATTTTGACAAGGACGCTAACAACCGGGTATTCATTTTTACTGACGGTGATTTCAATTTTGGCATAACAAGCGAAAAGGGTCTTTCTGATTTTATATACGAAAAAAGAAAGACAGGCATTTACCTGTCAATAGTTGGTTACGGCTTCGGAAACTTCAAGGACAACAAGATGGAAGCCCTTGCACGAAACGGCAACGGAAATTATACATTTGTCAGCAACCCGGCTGATATCCTTGATTATCTGCACGACAAGCTTGTTTCAAATCTTGTTACCGTCGCAAAGGATGTAAAGATATCAGTAGAGATAAATCCGCAGTATGTTAAGAAATACAGGCTTATCGGATATGACGCAAGACTTCTGACAAAGCAGGAATTTAACGATACTGAAAAGGCTGTTGACGGCATAGGCTCAGGGCATAATGTAGTCGCGCTGATAGAGTTTGCAAGAGGTCATGCAAAGCAGCAGTATACCTCACGCTATACAGAAACTCAGACTACTGACAAGCAGGATGAATTTGCATTCATCGAGATTCATTATAAAACGCCGGAAGGTGAGGATAAGGTAATGACTCAGATTGTTCCGGCTTCTGTTCTTGAAGAACCGGAGGGCAGAAATATGCCGGTTATAAGTCTGCTTGCCGCTTTCGGACTTGCAGTCAAGGACAGCAAGTATAAGGGAAGTACAGACAAAGCAATGCTTTCAGAGCTTTTCAAAAAGGCTGAAGAGTCATGCAGTAAGAAAAAATCTGATACATACAGTCATTTTTCTGTTATCAAAAAATATATAGGCTGATTTATTGCAAAGAATCGGGACTGCCGTACCTACTATAGTATGGCAGTCCCATATATTTACGCATTTTCGTTTTGTGCTCTGGGTTCGCTTTCAGGGAGATTTTCTTTCTCCTGTTCGGTTTTTGTTTCTGTACCGTTTTCAGTGTGAGCTTCTGATTTTATTTCGGTTTCAGCTTCTGTTTCTGTATC
Source organism: uncultured Ruminococcus sp. (assembly GCA_902766305.1). Classification (GTDB taxonomy): domain Bacteria; phylum Bacillota; class Clostridia; order Oscillospirales; family Acutalibacteraceae; genus UBA1213. The sequence goes on from CACXDE010000111.1 coordinate 7,306, forward strand.
GTTTTCAGTGTGAGCTTCTGATTTTATTTCGGTTTCAGCTTCTGCTTCTGTATCGTTTTCAGTGTGAGCTTCTGATTTTATTTCAGGTTCTGGCTCAGGTTCGGGGAGTATTTCGGGAGTTTCTGCCCATACAAAAGCACAGCCGTCACGGGGGATAACAAGCTCATCGCCCTCTATGACTGTTCCCATAAAAGGCTTGCCAGAGGTAAATTCCTTCGGCATTTTGAACCTTATCTCATAGTCAGCCGCATTGAATACGCAAAGAAGCATATCATTTTCGTCACGGCGGATATATCCCATAGTTCTGCCGCCGGAGCCGTACTCAACGATATCTCCGTCACGCAGACATGAACAGACACCTCTCATCTGTCCAAGCTCCTTATACCATGCAAGCAGTCCCTGATCCTCCTTGCCCCAGGGGAAGGTCTTGCGGTTGAACGGGTCACGGTAGCCCTCAACACCGGCTTCATCACCGTAATAGATACATGGAACACCGGGAAGCGTATACAGTATTCCGGAGGCTATGCGCATTCGTCTCAGACCGTATTCACGCTGTTCGGGCGACATATATGTTGCCGCCTGCCAGTCACGTCCTCTGCCGTATGACCTTTCGCCGGCAAGAAGAGTAATAACACGCTCTGTGTCGTGAGTTCCCAGAAGGTTCATAAGACATCTCAGGACAGGACGGGGATAGTTCTCTACAACGCTGAGAACAATTTCTATCATATGCCGTCCGTCTCCGCAGTCAAGGAATCCCAGAATTGCATCTCTGAACGGATAGTTCATTACACTGTCAAGCTCCAGTCCATGGAGAAACTCTCTTCTTGAACCGTAGCTTTCCTTGTTTGAAGCGTCCTCCCAGACCTCGCCGAGCAGCAGCGCTTCGGGGTCTTCTGCTTTTATAGCTTCTCTTATATTTCTTATAAACTCATCCGGCAGCTCATCGGCAACGTCAAGTCTCCATCCGCTGTTTCCGGCTCTCATCCATTTTCTGATAATACCGTCTTCTCCGTTTATATATTCATTGAAGGATTCCGACAGCTCCTCAACCTCGGGCAGGGTATTGAATCCCCACCAGGAATTGTAGATATCCGGCCAGTTTATGAATTTGTACCATGTATAATATGGTGATGATGTTGAGTTAAATGCGCCGTTTCCGGGGTAGCGACCCTCACGGTTGAAATACTTGCTGTCGCTTCCTGTATGGCTGAATACGCCGTCTGTAATAATACGTATCCCAAGCTTTTTAGCTTCACTGCACATTTCACGGTAGTCGTCTTCATCACCTAAGACAGGATCTATCTTTTCATAATCGCCTGTATCATAGCGGTGGTTGGAATATGCTTCAAAAATAGGATTAAGATATATACAGGTTACTCCAAGCTCCTTCAGATAGGGAAGCTTTTCTGTGATACCTTTCAGGTCGCCGCCGAAAAAGTCAGAGTTCGTGACAATGCCGTTCTCGTCCGGTTTCCAGTCAGGAATTATATCCCATTCTGTCTGTATTTTTTTGTCCGGGTATACTCCTGTTTTTTCCTTGCCTGAGTTGTAGAATCTGTCAGGAAATATCTGATACATTATTCCTCCGGGCAGCCAGTCAGGCGTTTTGAAATCCTTATCATAGCATAAAAGCTGGAATCTTGGCTCATGATCGCTCATTGCAAGATATCCCTCTCCGGCAAATGATTTCATGATATACCGTTTTCCATACCTTGTATCCATTGCAAAATGATACCAGTAAAGTCCGACAGGCTCAACACTTACGTTGCATTCCCACGCTTCATGATCGTCTCCTACCATTCCGCACCAGTACATGCCATATACATTTGTATCGCCGAATTTGTCATCCTTGACAGCAAGCACGGCAGAACTACAGGCAAGGTCGCGGGGAAGTACTATCTTGAAGTGTATGTCCGTACCAAAAGTCACCGCACCTACGGGACTGCGGTGAAAGGTATCCCTTGAATTAAATAACTGCATAAGCAACTCTCCTTAATGTGTATCCATGAACAATTAATTGTACATCCATAATTATAATACATTCGACACAAATCGTCAAGACACTATAATTAACCAGCTAACCGGCGAGCCGCCGGACCCGCACCAGTCTTTCACCAGCGTGACGCTGGACCCGCACCAGTCTTGCACTACTTTCTTCACAATTCGCAGCTTCTATGAATCACGGGCTGTGCTAGTGCCGAGCCGGCACTCCCGCACCAGTCTTGCAGTACTATTTTGTAAAAGTACTGGCGCAAAGAACGATTCACAAATGTTACGTTTTACAATGAAGTAGTGCAAGACTGATTTGGGTGCGCAGGCACTGCGCC
>CACXDE010000112.1 GCA_902766305.1 uncultured Ruminococcus sp.
CGAAGAATCTTTTTCACTAAAGCAGCGTAATCGTAAAGATTCTTCGTCGCTTTGTTTCTGAAAATAACAGGCTTCATCGTTACCGTCAAATCAAAAATCGTCTCCACTCTTAAAAACACCCCCGCTCCTCAGAATTACAGTGTGGAGAAGTTTTAAACCGACAATAGAAGAAAAAATTCTGGAGTTGAGATTATAGCTTTGGACTTTGAGCTTTTATTTAACCGTTATTTTTTCAAGCGTCATTCCATCCGCTAACACATCCATATCAATGCACTTTTCACCGCCGGAATATCCGTCCAGCTGAGCAGTATCAAGATACTGCCAGATAACATAGTCCCCCCATCCGTCAAATGAAGCCGGATAGAATACATTTCTTACCCACAAAGGATATCCGTCCACCTCACCGTCAAGATATACGCTGTATATGTTTTTCAGAGTATAGATCATAGGTTTTACACCATATTCTTTTTCAAGTATATGAAGAAAGTCGTGCAGCTCCCTCAATACTTTATCTTTATCAGGACGGTTATTTTCTTTATCGCCATAATACTCGAAATCTACCACAGGAATAAGATCACCCCTGAGTTCTCCTACAGTATCAATAAAATTGCGTGCCTGAGCTTCTCCACTGCTGTCAAAGGAAAAGAAATGGTAAGCTCCTGCCGGCAGTCCACGGTCATGGGAATTTTCCCAGTTCTCAAGAAAACAAGCATCCTGATACGAGCTTCCCTCAGTCGCTTTGATATAAACAAAGCTGACATTTTGCTCTGATAGCTTTTTCATGTCTATCTTGTCCTGATATTCGGATACATCAACCCCGATAATATTATTGTCTGAAACAAACATTTTGTTAATGCAAACTGTTTTAGTCAATATCAGTATAGCAAATATTATCACCAGACCAAATAATGATAATACTGAACAGATCAAAGCCTTGCGTAATCTCATATTCATATTTCGTCCTGCTCCCGAAATCTTTTTTAATAACAGTATTATATCAAAATCCTTATTTGATATCAACACAGAAGATTTTTATTTATTCCGGCGAGCCGCCGCTCCCACACTCTCTATCCAGCGTAAAAGTCAAAAAAAAAACAGCAGACAAGAAACAAATTCCTTGTCTGCTATCCGCGCGCCGGGAGGGACTCGAACCCCCGACCTACTGGTTCGTAGCCAGTCACTCTATCCGGCTGAGCTACCGGCGCACACTGTCTTCAACGGACTGCTATATAATAATAGCACACTTTATAGTAAAATGCAAGTGTTATTTTTATTTTTTTTGATTTTTTCTGAAACTGATAATATAATTACAAAAAGTTTATAGTTGTGACATAGATTTTATTTTACATAACAGATAAATTGTTTTATAATTAATCAAGGGTAAATGTGTGTTTATTCTTATCATGATCATTAGGGGATGTTTAATGTTAATGGGGCTTATCTTTGACACTCATGCACATTATGATGACACTGCATACGACGAAGACAGGGATGCTCTTCTATGCGAAATGCTTGGCAGCACGGTGTATGCTGTTGTGAATCAGGGAACGGATATTCGTTCGTCTGAGTATTCTATTGCACTTGCGGAAAAGTACAGTAATATATATGCGGCAGTGGGTCTTCACCCTGAATATCTGCACAGCGGAAGTCTCGGCGATGTGGATTCCATACGAAAGCTCTCGGCTCATCCCAAGGCTGTCGCTATAGGGGAAATCGGTCTTGATTATCACTGTGATATTCCGCGTGATCTGCAAAAGACGGTATTTTCGTCTATGCTTGAGCTTGCAAAGGAGCTTAGGATGCCTGTCAATATCCATGACAGAGAGGCTCATGGAGATACTATGGAAATGCTGAGAAGGTACAGACCAAAGGGTATACTGCATTGTTTTTCCGGAAGCACTGAAATGGCAAGAGAAGTAGTTAAACTTGGAATGTACATCGGTATCGGCGGTGTAGTAACATTCAAAAACGCAAGGAAAACTGTGGAAACTGTCAGAGATATACCTCTGAGCAGTATTGTGCTTGAAACAGACTGCCCTTATCTCTCCCCTGAACCGTTCAGAGGAAAGAGAAATGATTCGGGTAACATTACATATACCGCCGGCAGGATAGCCGAAATAAAAGGAATATCTACAGAGGAAGTGCTAAAAATAACTAAGGAAAACGGAGAAAATGTTTATGGACTGAATAAACGATAATACTTTTACAGGGGGGGATAAAAATGAAAGCTCTTGTTACGGGCGCAAGTTCCGGTATTGGAAGAGATATAGCCAGAGCATTGGTATGCAGAGGATGGGATGTTATTCTCGTTGCAAGACGTGCTGACAGGCTTATGGAAATGAAAAAAGAGCTTGGAAAAAAAGCAAGCTGCGTTCGCTGCGATGTTTCACATTATGATGAATGTATCAAACTCCATGAAGTATTGAAGGATCAGGATATACAGATGCTGGTAAACTGCGCCGGATTCGGCTTATGCGGATTTTTTACTGAAACATCTCTTGAAAAAGAAATGGAAATGATAGATACAAATATAAAAGCTGTCCATATCCTTACAAAGCTGTTTTTACAGGATTTTATTATTAACAATAAGGGGTATATTCTGAATGTAGCATCAATTGCCGGATTCTTTTCCGGACCTCTTATGGCTACCTATTATGCTACAAAAAATTATGTGGTAAGCATGACAGGCGCTATATATGAGGAACTGAAAAGACGTGGCAGCGATGTAAAAATCAGCGCATTCTGTCCCGGACCGGTAAACACTGAATTTAACAAGGTGGCAAATGTAAAATTTTCTACAACACCTATAGACAGCAAGACAGCGGCAACCTATGCTATTGACGGTCTGATGGCTGGTCAGCTGTACATCATACCTACTATGAAAATGAAGTCGCTGAAATTCGTCAAGCGTCTGCTGCCTGATAAAACTATAACGCATTTCGGATATACATTCCAGAAGAAGAAAAGATAAGGAGAATTTGATATTATGCTGAAAACAGAACGAGTAGAAGTCATGAATCTCCACAACGCAATAAGAGGCGCACGTAATCCGCTCAACAGTTGGGCAAGGTCTGACAGTGCTTTCGACGAAAATGGAAACTATATATTAGGAGAAAATGATCTGTCTCTTGCTGTAAGACTGAGAAAAGCCGGAAGCGACCACAGAAAGTTTCTCAGACAGATTTTTGTTACCGTTGACATTACTGCACCCATATACTGGTGGAAAGAATACGACACCTATAAGGTAGGTACTGTCGCAAACTCTACAAGCACTATGCACAAGATAGCCTCTGCCCCATTCAGTATTGAACAGTTCAGCTGTGACAAAATGGACAGGGAAACAATGAAGCATATGCAGTCTGTTATAGATTATCTTGAAGTGCTGAGGCTTAAATACCTTGAAACGAAGGACAAGCAGTTCTGGTATGATATGATACAGTTTCTGCCCTCCAGCTACAACCAGATGAGAACCTGCACAATGAATTATGAGAACCTGATATCAATGTATCATTCAAGGTGCAATCATAAGCTTGATGAGTGGCACATATTCTGTGATGATTTTGTCGCCAAGCTGCCGTATGCAAAGGAGCTTATCATTTCCGATTAACATTACTATACACTATATATGCCACATCGCTGCCGTGTAACAACGGCGGCTTTTTTTATTCTCAAAGAGATAGATTATATGTTGTTACAATTTCGTAAATAGATTGTTAAAGATTTTTAGATTCTGAAACTGAAAATTTATCTTAATTATTAAGAAACGGTTTGAAATCAGCATTTCTATAATTTTGCAAATATTATGTTAAATTTCAAATTCTGACAAAGTATGTAACATTTTTAACAATTCAACAACCGCCAAATTAAGATTTTTGTGGGACAGTTTCAGACACTGGCATAAAACTGCCCTTTACAGCATGATTTTTATCATAGGAAAAAACTGACAAGTTACAAACTAAATTACATTTTTGTAATAGTTCGATTCTACTTTTTGCACATAATTTTCATTTTATAATTCTAAATGCGAAAAATAAACAGGTGAATAAAGGTCTATTTTGCAATAATTTGATTGTTTTATCATTATATTGCACAAATTTCAACAGAAATATTTGTTTGACGTTTCCCTCAATAACAGATATAATTATGACAGTTCAAGTGAAAAAACAGATGTAACTGTTTTGTAAAATAAGCCCGAAAAAACGACGGGCAGATTTGAGGAGTTCAAACCTATGAGCGGTAAATATTCAAAGAAAAGTTCCGGTTTCAAAAAGGTAATGGCAGCTGTACTCACAAGTGCCGTTTGTCTAACAGCAGCAGCTACTGTTGTTGCTATGAACGCTCCGGAAGATGATGTAGATGTTAATCTAGTAGAGAAAACAGAGGAAGTAGCTGAGGTCGGTTCATCTGATGTAGAGATCGAGTTCAAGGATCATACAGAGGATGCGATGAAGGCTCTCGGACTTAATACCAAGAAGAGCGGCTTTTCTGCCAGGGCTGCAAAGAACGATAACAGCGCAGAGGTAAACGATGTAGACTGGTGCAGCATTAAGCTTGATCTCAGAGGCAAAAAGCTTTCAAAGAAGGTTCCTGCCGGAACAGTTGAAGAAGCACTCTCCTATCTTGGCATAGAGCTGACAGAATATGACAGCATGAATGTTGCTCTTTGGGAAGATATAGAAAATGATTCCGAAATTGTTATCACAAGAACAGTTGTTCTTACTGTAGACGAGGAGCAGCCGATAAAATTCAAGACTGTAAAGAAAGAAGATAAGACCCTTCCTGAGGGCGACAGTATAATAAGAAATCCTGGCAAGAACGGAAAGAAGCTTGCTACTGTCGAGAAGGTTTACATAAACGGCAAGCTTAACAGCAAGACGGAGCTGAGCAGTGAAGTTCTTGAAGAAGCTGTTGACAAGGTAATGGTTGTCGGCACAAAGAAGAGCAGCAGCAATTATACTGCTGATGTATCCGATGATACAGATGATGATTACAGTGATGACAGTTATTCCGCAGCTGCTGAGGATCATTTCTCAAACAGCGGAGA
>CACXDE010000113.1 GCA_902766305.1 uncultured Ruminococcus sp.
ACAGTAACGCTGTGTCCTCTGCGGTTGAGCTGATCTGCGGCTGCAAGTCCTGATGGACCTGAGCCGATAACAGCAACTGTCTTGCCTGTTCTTACCTTCGGCGGCTGAGCCTTAGCCCAGCCTTCAGAATAAGCTTTTTCAACTATAGCAAATTCATTTTCCCTTACAGAAACAGGATCGCCGTTTGCGCCGCAGGTACAAGCCTTTTCGCAAAGCGCCGGACATACACGGCAGGTAAATTCCGGGAAATTGCTTGTAAGCCTCAACCGATTGTAGGCAAGCTCCCATGCACCTCTGTATAAAAGATCGTTCCATTCGGGAATGAGATTATTAAGCGGACAACCGGACATCATTCCTCCGATCATCATGCCTGACTGACAGAAAGGCACACCGCATTCCATACATCTTGCAGCCTGACACTTCTGCTCTTTTTCGCCCAGCGGCTTATGAAACTCATTAAAATTCTTTATACGTTCAAGCTCGGAGGAAGCCTCCGACTCCTTTCTGTCATATTCCAAAAATCCTGTTGCTTTTCCCATGACTATCCCCCTTATTGCTCGCCTATGATACTGTAGAAGGCTTCTATTTTTGCCTCGTCCTCAGTCAGTCCCTTACCCTCAAAGACTGCTATTTCTTCCATTATCTTTTTATAATCTCTCGGTATAATCTTCTTGAATTTCGGCAGATAGCCCTCAAAATCAGATACAATCTTCTTTGCCTTTTCTGAACCTGTAGCAGCTATATGCTCGTCAAGAATAGCTCTGAGTTTTTCGATATCGGCTTTTTCCGTTACCTCAGAAACGAGTACTAACTCTTTATTGAGTTTCATATAAAGGTCTCTGTCCTCGTCAAGCACATAGGCAACACCGCCCGACATACCGGCTGCAAAATTCTTGCCCGTTTTACCGATAACAGCTACACAGCCGCCTGTCATATATTCGCAGCCGTGATCTCCTACACCTTCGACAACAGCCGTTGCACCGGAATTTCTTACGCAGAAGCGCTCTCCTGCTATACCGTTTATAAACGCTTTACCGCTTGTCGCGCCGTAAAGAGCAACATTACCGATGATGATATTATCCTCTGCTTTAAAGCTGCTGCCCTTCGGGGGATATACTATCAGCTTACCGCCTGAAAGACCCTTGCCGAAATAGTCGTTGCTGTCTCCGGCAAGCTCCAGGGTAAGCCCCTTTGGTATGAACGCACCAAAGCTCTGACCGCCTGCGCCGTAACATTTTACTGTAAAAGTATCCTCCGGCAGTGTATCGCCGAATTTCTTTGTTATCTCCGAACCAAAAGCAGTGCCAAGAGAACGGTCGGTATTCTTTACATCTATCTCTATTGTTTTCGCTGTACCCTTTTTGAATGAGGCTTTGAATTTCTCTTCGATCTCTTTTTCATCAGCTGTTTCCGAAAGTCTGAAATCAAAGAGGGATTTATTAACATATGAAATATCTTCCTTAACGTCACATCCAAGTATTGCGGACAGATCAATCTTCTTTTCTCTTTCAGAAAGGTTATCTCTGACCTTAAGAAGATCTGTTCTTCCCACAAGCTCGTCAAGTGTGCGTACACCAAGCTTTGACATATATTCCCTGAGTTCCTCGGCAATAAACATCATGAAGTTTACAACATATTCCGGCTTACCCATAAATTTCTTCCTGAGTTCGGGATTCTGGGTTGCAACACCGAACGGACATGTATCAAGGTTGCATACTCTCATCATCGCACAGCCTAAGGTTACAAGCGGAGCTGTAGCAAAGCCGTATTCCTCTGCGCCCAAAATAGCCGCTACGGCAACATCTCTGCCCGTCATAAGCTTTCCGTCAGTTTCTATAACGACTTTGTTTCTCAGACCGTTCATTATAAGCGTCTGATGAGCCTCTGCAAGACCAAGCTCCCATGGAAGTCCTGCATGATGTATCGAGCTGCCCGGAGCTGCGCCTGTACCGCCGTCATAACCGGATATGAGTATTACTCCTGCGCCTGCCTTTGCAACGCCTGCTGCAACTGTGCCTACACCGCATTCTGAAACGAGCTTTACTGAAATACGGGCATTTTTATTCGCATTTTTCAGGTCATAGATAAGCTGTGCAAGGTCTTCTATTGAATAAATATCATGGTGCGGCGGAGGTGAAATAAGTGATACACCCGGAGTAGAATGTCTTGTTTTTGCTATCCACGGATAGACCTTTTTACCGGGCAGATGACCGCCCTCACCGGGCTTTGCGCCCTGAGCCATTTTTATCTGTATCTCATCTGCACTGTTCAGATATTTTGAAGTTACGCCGAATCGTCCCGACGCTACCTGCTTTATAGCCGAACAGCGGTTTTTATCTGTTCCCTTGGTAAGCAGTCTTTCGTCGCTTTCGCCGCCCTCACCAGAGTTAGATTTGCCGTGAAGTCTGTTCATTGCTATTGCAAGAGCCTGATGTGCTTCTTCTGAGATCGAACCGTATGACATAGCACCTGTCTTGAAACGTCTGACAATAGATTCTGCGCTTTCGACTTCTTCAAGCGGAACAGGATTTTCTGCATAGTTAAAATCAAACAGACCTCTTATATTCATCGTCCCCATTTCCTCAGTTATCATGTGGGAATAGGATTTGAACAAATCGTAATTATTCGTTCGTGACGCCATTTGCAGGGTATGTATTGTTTTCGGATTGTAAAGATGTTCCTCTCTGCCGCTTCTGAATTTATGCTCGCCTCTTGAGAAAATTTCAGTAGTGGTTTCAAGGCTTAGCGGATCAAATGCAGCAGTATGGAGACTGTCAACAGTCTTTTCTATATCTTCAAGGGTGATACCGCCGATACGGCTGACAGTACCTGTGAAATATTCATCTATTACGCTCTTGCCGATACCGATAGCCTCAAATATCTGAGAACCCTGATAGGATTGAATTGTTGAGATACCCATTTTTGATGCGATTTTTACTATGCCGTGAAGGATAGCATTGTTATAATCATCAACAGCGGCATAATAATCCTTGTCAAGCAAATCCTCATGTATAAGCGAATGTATAGTTTCCTGTGCAAGATAGGGATTTATTGCACTTGCGCCGTAGCCGAGCAGTGTTGCGAAATGATGTACCGTTCTCGGTTCGCCGCTTTCAAGTATAACTGCAAGGGATGTTCTTCTCTTTGTAACAACAAGGTGTCTGTGAAGAGCAGATACTGCTAAAAGTGACGGTATTGCAAGATGGTTTTCATCAACGCCCCTGTCGGAGAGGATGAGTATATTTGCCCCCTCATTATATGCTTTGTCCGCTTCAAGGTAAAGGCGGTTAATTGCCTTTGAAAGACGGGTGTTCTTATAATAAAGTATCGGGATAACTGCTACCTTGAATCCGCTTACCTTCATGTTTTTAAGCTTTAATATATCGGTTGATGTAAGTATAGGATTGTGAATTTTAATAACCTTGCAGTTTTCCGGACGCTCTTCAAGAATATTTCCATCCTCACCTATATATACTGTAGTAGAGGTAACAATCTCCTCACGGATAGCGTCAATAGGCGGATTCGTTACCTGTGCAAAAAGCTGTTTGAAATAATTAAACAGCGGCTGAGACTCTTTTGATAAAACGGCTAAAGGCGTATCAATACCCATTGAAGTGATAGGCTCACTTCCGTTTTGCGCCATAGGAAGGATTTCCTTCATTATTTCTTCATATGTATATCCGAAAGCCTTTTGAAGTCTCTTTCTTTCCTCGCCGTGATGCTCTTCAACTCTGACATTCGGTATTTTAAGGTTTCTCAGCTTTACTAAATTGCTGTCGAGCCATTCGCCGTAGGGCTGACGGGAAGCGTAATATTCCTTCAGTTCATCATCATCAATAACTCTGCCCTTTACTGTATCTACAAGAAGCATTTTACCCGGGCGGAGTCTTTCTTTCGTAACAATTTTTTCAGCCGGTATCGGCAGTGCGCCTACCTCAGATGAAAGAATAAGATTGCCGTCATCAGTGATATAGTATCTTGACGGACGCAGACCGTTTCTGTCAAGCACAGCACCCATAATATCTCCGTCTGAGAAAAGTATAGATGCAGGACCGTCCCACGGTTCCATCATTGTTGCATAATACTGGTAAAAATCTCTCTTTGTACGGCTCATTGTATGGTTTCTGTCCCACGGCTCAGGTATGGTTATCATTACCGCTAAGGGCAGATCCATTCCGCTCATGACAAGAAATTCAAGGGTATTGTCAAGCATTGCGGAGTCTGAACCTTCTGTATTTACAACAGGGAGAACCTTCTGGAGGTCGCCCTTGAGATGCTCGCTCTGCATTGTTTCTTCTCGTGCAAGCATTTTATCAGCATTGCCCTTTATAGTATTGATTTCACCGTTATGGACTATCATGCGGTTGGGGTGCGCCCTCTGCCAGCTTGGGTTTGTATTAGTGGAGAATCTTGAATGTACCATAGCGATAGCGGACTGATAATCCTCATCCTGCAAATCAAGGAAGAACCTTCTCAGATCACCAACAAGGAACATACCCTTATATACAATAGTACGGCTTGAAAGTGATACAACATAGGTATCCTCATTACTCTGCTCGAACTCACGTCTTGCAACATAGAGACGGCGGTCAAAGTCCAGTCCCTTCTTTACTCCCTCTGGTCTTTCAATAAAGCACTGCTGTATATCGGGCATACAGTCAAGTGCTCTCTGACCTATAACAGAAGTATCGCTGGGGACATTTCTCCAGCCGAGTATATGAAGCCCTTCCTTTTCGGCAATGATCTCAAACATTTTCTTAGCCTGATTGCGGTGAAGCTCGTTCTGTGGAAAGAAGAACATTCCCACACCGTAATCTCTTTCATTTCCTATTTCTATTCCGAGGGAAGCGGCAGTCTTTTTAAAGAAGCGGTGTGATATCTGTGTCAGAATACCTACACCATCGCCGGTTTTGCCTTCGGCGTCCTTGCCGGCACGGTGTTCCAGCGTCTCAACGATAGTCAACGCATCGGCAACAGTTTTATGTGACTGTATGCCTTTAATATTCACAACTGCTCCTATGCCGCAGTTGTCATGCTCGAATGACGGATCGTAAAGGCTGTGTTCAGTCTTTGTCATAATGATCTTCCTTTCCTTTTCTGTGATAGTGCATATTATAAAACTGAATTGCAGGATTGTCAAGTAGTTTTTGCATTTTTTGTTTTATTTCATTCAAAAAACACTGTTTTACACCTAAAAATGCACACCAAAAAGATAAAATTGCAAGAAAAATAAAAAAAGTTGCAAAAAGGTATTGACAAATGGATTTCTTTGGTTTATAATCCAATCATCGACAGCAAAGGCGCTGTAAGCGAAAGCGAATGTCCGTCACTGCGGCAGTACAGAACTCCTCTCCACAGTAATTGTTCTGATGCCGTACAGGGAAAGCGGACAGTTCCGGCTTACAGTGCTTTTTTGTATGTCGAAAACAATAAAGGAAAGACAGGAGAGATATCTATGGCAAACGTAACAGAGATTTTTGGCAGTATGGTATTTGACGACAAAAAAATGCAGGAAAGACTTCCCCGCATTACCTATAAGTCACTCAAAAAGACTGTAAAGAACGGTGATCCGTTGGATATCAGCGTTGCCAATGCCGTAGCAAATGCAATGAAGGACTGGGCTGTTGAAATGGGATGCACACATTATACACACTGGTTCCAGCCTATGACAGGTGTAACCGCTGAAAAGCATGACAGCTTTATTTTCCCGACTGAGGGCGGCGGTATCATTATGGAGTTTTCGGGCAAGGAGCTAATCAAGGGCGAACCGGACGCATCAAGCTTCCCGTCAGGCGGTATCCGCGCTACGTTCGAGGCAAGGGGTTATACAACATGGGATCCCACATCTCCGGCGTTTGTCCGTGATAAGACATTATATATTCCGACAGCGTTCTGCTCATATACCGGAGAAGTACTTGATAAGAAGACACCTCTTCTCCGTTCCATGGAAAGATTAAGCTCCGTTGCAGTAGATGTGCTTCACCTTTTAGGCAAGAGTGATGTAACAAGAGTAACAACAACTGTCGGACCAGAGCAGGAATATTTTCTTATTGATAAGACTATGTATGATAAGCGTCCAGACCTCATCTATACAGGACGTACATTGTTTGGCTGTCCAGCACCAAAGGGACAGGAGCTTGAGGATCACTATTTTGGTTCTATCAAGACGAGAGTTTCAGCGTTCATGAATGAGCTTGACGAGGAGCTTTGGAAATTAGGCGTTTTTGCAAAGACAAAGCATAATGAGGTAGCGCCCTCACAGCATGAGCTTGCACCGATTTTTGAAACATCCAATATTGCAACCGATCATAATGAGCTTACAATGGAAGTAATGAAAAAGGTTGCAGAGCGGCACGGACTTGTATGTCTGCTTCATGAAAAGCCCTTCGCCGGTGTAAACGGTTCAGGAAAGCACAATAACTGGTCAATATCTACTAATACAGGTGAGAACCTTCTTGATCCGGGCAAAACACCCGAAAACAATCTACAGTTCCAGCTCTTCCTTGCGGCTATTGTAAAGGCTGTGCATGAATATCAGGATCTTCTCAGGCTGACAGTTGCATCAGCCGGAAATGATCACAGACTTGGCGCAAATGAAGCACCTCCGGCGATCATTTCTATGTATCTTGGCGATGATTTAGGAGCACTGGTAGATTCTATCGTAAACGGTACAGAGTACAAGCGCAGAAGCGGTTCGGATATGCAGACAAAGGTAGATGTACTCCCGGATTTCAAAAAGGATTCATCAGACAGAAACCGTACATCGCCGTTTGCATTTACGGGCAATAAGTTTGAGTTCAGGGCTTTGGGTTCATCACTGAACATTGCATGCCCGAACTATATGTTGAATACAATAGTAGCCGAAGAGCTTTCGGAGTTTTATGCAGAGCTTAAGGATGCAGATAATCTTGAAGAAGCGATCAAAGCAGTTGTCAAAAAGACCTTTACAGAACATCAGAACATAATTTTCAACGGCGATAATTATTCTGAGCAGTGGGTCGCAGAGGCAGAAAAAAGAGGACTTTGCAATTATCGTTCTCTGCCGGAGGCTATGCCGCATTATGTTGACAGGAAAAATATTGATCTGTTCGAGAAAAACGGTATCCTCAATGAATCAGAAATTCATGCAAGATATGAGATCGAGCTTGAAACCTACAGCAAACAGATACGCATTGAAGCTCTTACTATGGTAGATATGGCGGAAAAGAATATCACACCTGCTGTTATCTCCTTTGTAAAGGAAATGACAGATGCGGCTCTTGCAAAGAAAGCACTGTCTTCATCCGTTTCAGTATATGCTGAAACAGAGCTTGTTAGTGAGCTGTCAGATAATCTTGAAAGCTTTGTAAAGAAAACAGCTGAGCTTAAAGCTGCGGCAGCAAAAATCAACGGTATCAGTGACAGCCTTGAGCAGGCAAAATATTGCCGTGAGACAGTGTTCAGCCTTATGGGCGAGCTGAGAACACTGGGCGACGCTATGGAGCAGAAAACATCCGCTGAGTACTGGCCGTACCCGTCATACGGCGAGATCCTTTTCGGAGTTTAAACAACCTCACACTTCTGTCATCCTGAGCGCAGCGAAGGATCTTTACCACAAAATCAGCGTAACAGCAAAGATTCTTCGTCGCTTTGTTTCTGAAAATATCGGGGTTCATCATTGTCGGAAAGCAAAAAACGCTCCCAACTTTTAACAACCGGGTCGATCCTCAGAATGACAGTAGGGGAAGCTTTAAAATGACAACAGAATAAAACAGACTGAAATTTCATGCTCTGAACTCTGCACTCTTAGCTCTGAGCTTAAAAAAATACACAATGGCGTGTATCTTCATCCTATGAAAGCAGTTACCTTATATAAGTACAGGTACTGACGAGGAAAGATACACGCTTATATTTTTAATGGAGGGATAATAATGGATGCTAATTTACAAACAGTAGTTTCACAAGCTGTGGAACAATCCAATGCTTTTACGATATCAATATGGTATCTTATAGGCGCAGCCCTTGTTTTCTTTATGCAGTGCGGCTTCGCAATGGTGGAAACGGGCTTTACAAGAGCAAAAAATGCCGGTAACATTATAATGAAAAACCTTATGGATTTTTGTATCGGCACAGTTATGTTTATATTTTTGGGCTTCGGTCTTATGATGTCGGAAAACTATTTATTCGGACTAATCGGTGTCCCGAATTTGCAGATATTCACGGATTTCAATAATTTCCCGTGGTCAAGCTTTGTATTCAATCTTGTATTCTGCGCAACGGCAGCAACTATTGTTTCCGGTGCAATGGCAGAGCGTACAAAGTTTATATCCTATTGTATCTACAGCGGTATCATAAGCCTTGTAGTATATCCGATAGAAGCAGGCTGGGTATGGAACAGTCAGGGCTGGCTTGCACAGTTGGGTTTTGTGGATTTTGCCGGTTCAGCATGTATACACTCAGTCGGCGGCATAACAGCTCTTATCGGCGCAGCTATGGTAGGTCCCCGTAT
Source organism: uncultured Ruminococcus sp. (assembly GCA_902766305.1). Taxonomy (GTDB): domain Bacteria; phylum Bacillota; class Clostridia; order Oscillospirales; family Acutalibacteraceae; genus UBA1213. The sequence continues at coordinate 8,489 of CACXDE010000113.1, forward strand.
CGGCAAATATACAAAGGAAGGCAAGCCCCGTGCTATCCCCGGTCACAGTCTTACACTTGGTGCTTTGGGCGTATTTATTCTCTGGTTCGGCTGGTACGGATTCAACGGTGCTGCCGCAACAAGCGTTACACAGCTTGCTCAGATATTCGCAACAACAACTGTTGCGCCGGCTGTTGCCACATGTGCAACAATGATCTACACATGGATAAAGAACGGCAAACCCGATGTATCAATGTCGCTGAATGGTTCTCTGGCAGGTCTTGTAGCTATTACAGCAGGATGTCATACAGTAGATATCCTTGGTTCTATCATAATAGGTATCGTTTCAGGTATACTTGTAGTTATAGCGGTTGAGGTCATCGACAGCAAGCTTAAAATAGACGACCCGGTTGGTGCAATTGCAGTTCATATGTGCAATGGTATCTGGGGTACTCTTGCAGTAGGTATATTCTCAAAGGACAAGGAAACTCTTGGTCTTCTTTACGGCGGCGGATTTACACAGCTCGGCAAGCAGGCTCTTGGTATCCTCTGCATCGGTGTATACACCGCAGTTATAATGTCACTTGTATTCCTTGTTCTTAAAAAGACTATAGGTCTTCGTGCTTCAAGGGATGAAGAGGTAAGAGGTCTTGATCTTACAGAGCATGGTCTTTCAAGCTCTTATGCAGATTTTATGCCCGTACCTCAGATTCTTACAGGCAAAAACAGTGATGAATTTAAGGACGGAGAAGTTCCTCCCGAAAAGGCTGTTGAGATCACTCTCAGCAAAAAGGATAAGCCGGCTCAAACTTCTGACGGCATGAAGTTCACAAGAATCAGCATTATCACAAAGCAGAGCAAGTTCACAGAGCTTAACACAGCTCTTACGGAGATAGGCATAACAGGTATGACGGTAACTCAGGTTCTTGGCTGCGGTGTGCAGAAGGGAAATACTG
>CACXDE010000114.1 GCA_902766305.1 uncultured Ruminococcus sp.
CGGCAGCATCGAAGAGTTTCACTCCCCGGGCAGCAGGAGCATATGTATTAAGAGTGAATGTCAAGGACAGTACCGGAAAATCTGTTTGCAAAGATATTAATCTGACAGTCAGATCGGTTCTGAAAAATACTTCCTCTATAAGTACGACTAAGACTATTGTAAATACCCCAGTAAAGCTTGCAGGTAAGGCAAGCGGAGGTTTCAGCCCTTACACTTATTCTTACTACTATAAAAAGTCAGGCGACAGCTCATGGACAAATATAGCTGGGTACAGTACAGCAGCGTTAAAGACATTTAAGCCTACTACAGCCGGAACATACATTCTAAGAGTGAATGTAAAGGACAACACAGGAAAATTTGTTGGCAAGGATTTTACACTTATGGTAACAAAGTAAAAGAAAACATCCGCTTAGATTAATCTCTGAGCGGATATTTTGTGTCGAACATTAACGGAATGTCACTGACCGTTATTCATAAAATTAATGCTATTAAAGAAATATGTGTAAGATGGTTGTGAGTTCAGCGTCACGCTGGTCAAAAAACACGATTAACAATCTTGACATAGACATACGGGCGTGATAAAATAGAATATGACAAAGGGGAGCTTGTATTACAGGCTGAGAGGAAGGTGAGACCTTCGACCCGTGACCTGATTTGGATAATGCCAACGTAGGGAAGATAGTTGACGCTTTTCAGAAGTTTTCCGGATCAGGGGGACTTCTTATTTTTTTTGGAGGGAAGAAAATGGTTACGATAAACGGAACAGCTGTGGATGCCGCCGGAAAAACAGTGGACGAATATCTTGATACAACAGACTACAGCCGTATGCGTATTGCAGTGGAGATAAACGGCGATATAGTGCCTAAATCAAAATATGATACTACCGTACTTAATGACGGTGATACTGTTGAGATCGTTGGCTTTGTAGGGGGCGGCTGATATGGACAGTAAGCAGGAAATAAGATACGCAAGACATCTTGTTCTTAAAGAGATAAGACAGGAGGGTCAGGAAAAATTGCTTGCTTCAAAGGTGCTTGTCATTGGCGCCGGCGGTCTTGGCTCACCTGTAATAATGTACCTTGCGGCGGCAGGAGTGGGGACAATAGGCATTGCCGACAGCGACAGGGTCGATCTTTCAAATCTGCAAAGACAGATAATACACAATACTGATTCCGTCGGCAAGCTCAAAACCCTTTCTGCAAAAAATACCGCTCTCGGTATCAATCCTGATATAAATATTTGTATACATGATGTTTATGTTACTGCTGATAATATCAATGAGATAATTTCTCCTTACGATTTTGTCATCGACTGTACGGACAGCTTTGAAACAAAATTTCTGATAAACGATGCTTGTGTTCGTGCAAAAAAGCCCTATTCTCATGGGGGAGCAGTACGCTTTGAGGGGCAGGCTATGACATATGTACCGGGCAAAGGACCCTGTCTGCGTTGTCTGATGGGTGATGTTCCCGAATATACCCAGACCTGCCGCATGACAGGAGTTTTAGGCGCGGCTGTGGGTGTTATAGGCAGCGTACAGGCGATGGAGGCGGTAAAATATATTACAGGAGCGGGAGAGCTGCTCTGCGGAAAGGTTTTCAGCTTTGACGGGCTGACAATGAAAATCAGGGTACATAATATGCCGAATCCCGACCCCGCTTGCCCGGTTTGCGGAGTATTAGCTCAGAGCTAAGAGTGCAGAGTGCAGAGCTTGATGTTTCAGGCTTTTTTTATTGTTGTTTTGAAGCGTTTCCCCCCTGTCATTCTGAGGAGCGAGGGGTTGTTAAGAGTGGGGATGCTTTTTGACTTGCCGGTAATGATGCGCTCTGATATTTTCAAAAACTAAGCGGCGAAGAATCTTTCCTGCAAATCTATGAAAAAGATCCTTCGCTGCGCTCAGGATGACAGTTGGGGGTCAGAATGACAGCGTGGGGAAGGATAACTTCCAACTGATACAATTCTGACCACTAACTACTAACCATTAATCACTAAAAATGAGGTGTGAAAATGAAAAATGAAGACAAATTGATTTTAGGCGGAAAGGAATTTCATTCAAGATTTATTTTAGGCTCTGGAAAGTATTCACTTTCTCTGATTGAAGCGGCTGTGCGTGATGCCGGAGCGGAGATAATTACCCTTGCAGTACGCCGAGCAAATACAAAAGAGCATGAAAATATACTTGACTATATTCCGCAGGGGGTTACGCTTCTGCCGAATACGTCCGGCGCAAGAAATGCAGAAGAAGCCGTTCGTATAGCAAGGCTTGCAAGAGAGCTTGGCTGCGGTGATTTTGTCAAGGTAGAAATAATGCGTGACAGTAAATATCTGCTGCCGGATAATAATGAGACCGTGAAGGCAACAGAGATACTTGCAAAGGAGGGCTTTGTGGTACTGCCGTATATGTATCCCGATCTGTACAGCGCAAGAGACCTTGTCAATGCCGGCGCAAGCGCAGTAATGCCGCTTGCCTCGCCGATAGGCTCAAACAAGGGTCTTGCAACAAGGGAGTTTATACAGATACTTATTGATGAAATTGAACTGCCGATAATCGTTGATGCCGGAATAGGCAGACCGTCTCAGGCCTGTGAGGCTATGGAAATGGGTGCTGCCGCAATTATGGCTAATACAGCTCTTGCAACAGCCGGAGATCTTCCGCTTATGGCTGCCGCTTTCAAGGCTGCTATAGAAGCCGGAAGAATGGCATATCTTGCAAAGCCGGGACGTGTGCTTACAAGAGGCGCATCTGCGTCCGATCCGCTGACAGGCTTTCTCAGAAACTGAGGTGGGAGAATGGAAAACAGTTTTTTTGTAGACAGCGATAAGCTTTCTCCTGCCGCCCTTGAAAAGAAACACAGACTGGAAAATGATCCGTCATCCCGTACAAACCATATGGAATATATGGAAGGTATGGAAATAATTAAATCCGATATCTGCGAAAAGGTCATGTCTCAGGTAAGAGAGTATGATTACAGCAGATATACAGCCCGTGATGTTGTTGCGGCTCTGGAGCATGAAACGTGTAGTATAGAGGACTTCAAGGCGCTGTTGTCTCCTGCTGCCGCACCGTACCTTGAACGCATGGCGCAGAGGGCGAGAACAGAAACAGGCAAGCATTTCGGAAATACGGTTTACCTTTTTACTCCGTTGTACATTGCAAACTACTGTGAAAATTACTGCGTATACTGCGGCTTCAACTGCTACAACGATATAAGAAGGATGAAGCTCAATATGGAGCAGATAGACCATGAGATGAAGGTCATCGCTGATTCCGGTATGGAGGAAATACTCATATTGACAGGCGAAAGCAGAGCGAAAAGCAGTGTTGAATATATCGGCGAAGCCTGCAAGCTTGCACGAAAATATTTCCGCATGGTGGGGCTTGAAATATATCCTGTCAATACGGACGAGTACCGTTACCTGCATGAATGCGGAGCGGATTATGTAACGGTCTTTCAGGAAACCTACGATACAGATAAATATGAAACCCTTCACCTTATGGGACATAAGCGTGTATGGCCTTACCGTTTCGATGCGCAGGAAAGAGCGCTTATGGGCGGTATGAGGGGAGTTGCCTTTTCTGCACTTTTGGGTCTTTCAGATTTCAGAAAGGACGCACTTGCAAGCGCAATGCACGTGTATTATCTACAGAGAAAATATCCACATGCGGAGATGTCGCTCTCCTGTCCGAGACTCAGACCCATTATCAATAATGATAAGATAAATCCGCTTGATGTACATGAAAAGGAGCTTTGTCAGGTGCTTTGCGCTTACCGTATTTTTCTGCCGTTTGTGGGTATTACCGTATCTTCAAGGGAAAGTGAATCCTTCCGCAACGGCATTGTAAGAATAGCGGCTACAAAGATATCAGCCGGGGTTTCAACAGGCATAGGCGACCATGAGAGCAAATACAGCGGAAAGGAGTCGGACAGCGCTGAGGGAGACGAGCAGTTTGAGATAAGCGATGCAAGAAGCTTTGATACGATGTACAAGGATATGTCAGAGGAAGGACTACAGCCCGTTCTGAATGATTACCTTTATGTATAAGACTATATGTATAACGAACAGGCATTTGTGCAAAGAAGACTTTCTTGTACGCATATCAAAAATAGCCGCTGAAAAACTGGATAGTATAATACTCAGAGAAAAAGACCTTAGCAAAGATGATTATACTGCGCTTGCAGAACAGGTGATTGAGCTTTGCCGGGAATATGATGTTCCCGTTACACTGCATTTTTACTATAAAGCCGCAATAGGTCTTGGGGTAAGGCGCATACATCTTCCGCTTCATATTTTAAGAGAGCTTACAGACGGGGACAAGGCATTTTTTGATGTTATCGGCGTGTCCTGCCACAGCGTTGAGGACGCAAAAGAAGCTGAAAAGTTGGGAGCGTCATATATTACGGCAGGGCATATTTTTGAAACTGACTGCAAATCAGGACTTCCGGGCAGAGGGCTTGATTTTCTGCGCAAAGTCAAAAGCAGCGTTTGCATACCTGTATATGCCATCGGCGGCATAAAGCCGGATAATGTTCCGCAGGTCATTTCCGCCGGCGCTGACGGTGTTTGTCTTATGAGCTGGTTTATGAAACAGTTGTGATAAGCTCAGAGCTAAGAGTGCAGAGCTCAGAGCATGGAGTATCAGGCTTTTTTCTTCTTTTGTCGTTTTAATTCGTTCCCATAACTGTCATTCTGAGGAGCGTTTCTGTTATTAAAAGCCGTGCTGTTTTTTAACTTGCCGGTAATGATGCACTTTGATATTTTCAGAGACTAAGCGACGAAGAATCTTTCTGATTACGCTGCTTTAGTGAAAAATCTTCATCGCTAAAAACGACAGACTTTGAGCTTTAAACTTCCAACTTCCAACTGACGACTGACAACTAAATAAAGGATGATATGATGAAAAAAGAGAAACTATTGCTGTATGCGATAACCGACAGCGGATGTATAGGGGAGAGGGGGTTTTTTGAAGAGGCTGAAAATGCACTCAGGGGCGGAGTGACGATATTACAGCTTCGGGAGAAAAATCTTTCTACAGAGGAACTGACTGAAAAGGCGAAAAAGCTTAAAGCTGTTTGCCGGAAATACAATGTTCCGCTGATAGTCAACGATGATGTACAGGCGGCAATAGACAGCGGCGCAGACGGCGTTCATGTCGGCGCAGATGATATGAATGTTTCAGAAATACGCCGGCTTGCAGGAGATAACTTTATTATAGGTGCTACCGCTAAAACGCCTGAGCAGGCGGTAAATGCTCAGAACAGCGGCGCTGATTATTTAGGATGCGGCGCAATGTTTACCTCTTCTACCAAACAGAATGCAAAGCCAATGACAATTGAAACGCTGAAACAAATCACCTCAGCGGTGACTATCCCCGTTGTCGCTATCGGCGGTCTGACATATGAAAATATTGATATAATAAAGGGCAGCGGAGTATCAGGGGCGGCAGTCGTGTCTGCGGTCTTTGCGGAGAAGGATGTAAGGTCTGCCGCTGAAAAATTAAAACAAAAGATAGGGGAGATTCTGAATGTACCTCAGACCGTATAAAAAATCGGACACAGAAGCTATACTATCATGGTGCAGGGATGAAAAGACCTTCAGAAACTGGACTTCCGACAGATATGACAGTTACCCCATTACCGCCGATGATATGAATTATAAATACTTTGACTGCAACGGCGACTGCGCAGAAGAGGACAATTTCTATCCAATGACAGCCTGCGATGATGAGGGTATTGCCGGTCATTTTATTCTGAGATATACCGGCGGCGACCCTCATACACTTCGTATCGGTTTTGTCATAATAGACGACAAAAAGAGGGGGCAGGGGATAGGCAAGGAAATGATAACCCTTGCGCTGAACTATGCGTTTAACATAGCCGGAGCAGATAAAGTCACTATAGGAGTTTTCGAGGACAATAAATCTGCGTATTATTGCTATAAGTCAGCAGGCTTTGAAGAAACTGATATTCCGCCTGTTGAATGTGAGCTTTTCGGAGAAAAAAGAAAAATAGCAGAATTGGCAGTAAACAATAATTCGTTTTTTTAGGAAGGGGGTTCGGGGGATAACCCTTTGTTTTCAAACAAAGGGTATCCCCGAGGAAAAGCGGCAGATCGGGGACACCACTTTTTGCCGCTATATAAAAATAATGCAGTTTCGGAAAGGAGAATTTTATGAAAACAGCATTATCAATCGCAGGAAGTGATTCCTGCGGAGGCGCCGGTATTCAAGCAGATATTAAAACAATGACCCTGAACGGTGTGTATGCCATGAGCGCAATTACCGCTCTTACGGCGCAGAATACGACAGGGGTGAGGGCTGTTTTTGAAGCTTCGCCGGAGTTTTTAGGACAGCAGATAGACGCAGTTTTTGAGGATATCAGACCGGACGCAGTAAAGATAGGCATGGTATCATCTACGGCTCTGATAGAGACAATAGCCGAAAGACTGACCTTTTACAAAGCAGAGAATATTGTCGTTGATCCTGTAATGGTTGCAACAAGCGGCGCAAGACTTATTGCGGAGGATGCGGTGCATGCACTGAAAGAAAAGCTTCTGCCCATAGCGACAATAATAACTCCGAATATACCGGAGGCAGAAGTTCTTGCGGATATGACAATAACCAGCCGTGAAGATATGCTGAGGGCGGCGGAAATAATTACCGGAAAATACGGTACAGCCGTTCTTGTAAAGGGCGGACATAAGGTAAATGACGCTACGGATATTCTTTGCTATGATGTATCATTTGCGGTCTTTGAGGGAAAGCACATAGACAATCCCAATACCCACGGGACAGGCTGTACTCTTTCATCTGCAATTGCCGCAAACCTTGCAAAGGGCTACAACATCGAAAAGTCAGTCGAAAGGGCAAAGGCCTATATATCCGGCGCACTTGGCGCAATGCTTGATCTTGGAAAAGGCTCTGGACCTATGGATCACAGTTTTGATTATAACGGGCAGTTCAAAGCTTAAAGCCCTTATGAGTGTGGAGTGTGGAGTTGATAAACCTCAGAACTTACAACTTACAACTTACAACTGCCAACTGTAAAAATAAATGCTTGAAAGGAAAATTATCATGAGAACTTACAAAACACAGATGGAAGCCGCTAAAAAGGGTATAATTACCCCTGAAATGAAAATAGTAGCAGAAAAGGAATATACGACCCCTGAAAAGATAATGGAGTCGGTTGCCAAGGGTGAAGTCGCTATACCATGCAACGTAAACCATAAGTCGATATCTCCGGAGGGTATCGGCGCAGGTCTGAGAACAAAAATAAATGTAAATCTTGGCATATCCGGCGACTGCAAAAACTATGATGTTGAGATGCAGAAGGTCGATATGGCTATAAAATTCGGCGCAGAGGCAATAATGGATCTGAGCAATTACGGCAAGACAAATACCTTCCGCCGGGAGCTTATCGAAAAATCTCCGGCTATGATAGGAACTGTACCGATGTATGACGCTATCGGCTACCTTGAAAAAGACCTGCTTGAAATAACGGCTGAGGATTTTCTTAAGGTTGTCCGCGCCCATGCAGAAGAGGGTGTAGACTTCATGACTATCCATGCCGGAATAAACCGCCGCGCTGTGGAAGCCTTTATGCGTGACAA
>CACXDE010000115.1 GCA_902766305.1 uncultured Ruminococcus sp.
CTCGTACCAGAATTCAAAATAAGAATGTTTTTCAAAAAAGCCACCTATTTCCTTGAATGTATTCCTTAACGCCCCATTTTATCCGGACAATCCTATATAGATTATCTGAACCTAACGAATAGACGTATGGCAAATAGCTTATAAACAGAGAATTAAAACACATAGAATAACTACCAACAATATTGTATTCTATCATATCTCCTATTTCAAATTCAGGTTCAGATATTTTCATAATTCTGTCATTTTCCATACAGGTAAAGCCGCAAATTACCTGAAGTAGCTCATTCCCACTCCTATGAGGAAAACGATTAAACGAATAAGTCTGTTTCCGAAAAAATGGATCTATATGCATCCGAGTGCCATCCGTGAGAACAAAATGTCCATATGTTGTTTTCTTCTTATCTGTAACCCTTGTCAAATATGAAAACGACGTTGCTACCACAGATGCTCCCGGTTCAACAATAACGCCGGTTTTCTCATGACCACATTCAACCAAAGTCTCATATATCGCATCTACATACCGATTATAGGCTGCTCCGTCATCTCCACCGCCAAAAAAGCCTCCTCCAAAGTCGATAAAGCTGATATCAAGTCCCTCGACTTCCATTATTTCACAAGCTGCTCTTGCAAGACATTGATAAACACTGGCAGATTTTGTCGCATTGCTTATATGCATGTGAAGCCGATCAATCTTAATATTTGGCTGGTGTCTGAGTTGACAAATTGCTTTGTGAAGCTCCCCGTTCTCATAAGAAAAACCAAATCGACCGCCGTTTTCACCTGTCGAGGTGTGTCCGGGAAGCATTTTTTCAAGGTCAATATTAACCCTGATTCCTATTCCAACTGTTTTTTCAAGAGTCATACTGTTAAGCCATTCAATTTCTCTGGTAGAATCAATATTGACCAGACTTCCATTAACAATTGCCTTTTTAAAAATCTGTTCTCCTTTGACAGGACCGTTAAAAATAATACAGTTATTTCTAAAACCCATTTCTTCAGCTAATAGATACTCATCATCTGAAACTACTTCTGCGTAACAGTCATTTTCTTTTACCAACTGCAGTAATCTGGGCAGTGAATTGGTTTTAAAGGAGTATCCAATCACGTTGTTACAAAAACGCCTATTAAGTGCTTTTTTTAAATTTACAAGATTTTGAACAAAAACATCTTCATAAAAAACAAAGCACGGCGTTTGCAATTCATTTTTCTCTGAATAATCATTCTCCATATAGCTTTAGCCTCATCTTTTCAAGCTCATTTAGCTGACCCATATCCATCCAGTCGTTCTCACTGACAGGGAACACAGCGACTCTTTTTCCCTTGTTTTTTTCCATCTCCACAATGTCTGGAAAATCCACAGCGACGCCGTCCTCCATGTCACTGATCACCTCTGGCTCGACGATATATATACCTGTATTTATCAAAAAAGACAAAAGCGGCTTTTCCTTCATTTCACTGATGACGCCATTCATTCCCATTTCAATCACACCGTACGGTATGGCAAAGTTTTTGTATGCACACACCATTGTAATCACATTTCCGTTTTCCCTGTGAAAATTAAGCATACTATTGTAATTTGCTGTCATCAAAACATCACAATTTGCAAAGAAGAATGTCTCTTTGATTTTGCCACGAAGCAGAGAAAGCCCCCCACCTGTTCCCAGAGGCTCTTTTTCATCATACCAAGATATATGGTAGCGACCTACACTTTCAGAAAAATATGACTTAATGAGATCTCGTTTGTAATTCACAATAATATGAAAATCACCGCATCCGTAGCTTTGGTATTCTTTCATTATATGTTCAATAATTGGAAGATCACCTACAGGTATAAGCGGTTTTGGCAGCACTCTTGTAAACGGATCAAGCCGTGTTCCCCTGCCGCCCGCATTGATTACAACAGGAATATTGATTGTATGGCGGTGTTTTTTCTTTCGTCTGCCATTCTCTCCGGAGTACAAGTCAATAATCCTGCCATCTGAAGATACAATCGGAATTACAACATAATCCTTTTCGTGATACAGAAGTCTTGCCTCTTCATTACTTTTGGCAGATTTAGGATTGACGTTTGCGGCCTCAATCGCCATCCCGTCCATTTTGCCGCCAGCCAATAAATAACGGCGGATATCTCCATCAGTAATACAACCGATCAGCCTATCTGATTCCTCAACAATAAAAAGAATCCCGCTCGCATTATTATCAATTTTTCGCATAGCTTCGAGAACCGTAAGGTTACTGCCGCCAATGAAATTCCTCAATTCATTACTATCCATTGGCAAGCTCCTTCAGCAATTTCTTAACCTCGGCTGCAACATAGATTATTTCTTCCGGAGTAATGCTTGTACTCGAAGGAATATTAAGTATTCTCTCAGC
>CACXDE010000116.1 GCA_902766305.1 uncultured Ruminococcus sp.
AAAAGAAAGGATATTGCATTGAAATGAATTACTCCGAAAAAATAGCGGCAGAGTTCTCTATACTTCCCGAGTATGCGCAGAACATAATTAACCTTCTTGACGAGGGAAATACTATTCCATTTATTGCACGATACCGTAAGGAAATGCACGGTACGCTTGACGATCAGACGATTCGTGCCGTAAGCGAACGTCTTGAATATCTGCGCAATCTTGACAAGCGCCGTGAAGAAGTTTATGCGCTTATTGAAGGTCAGGAAAAAATGACAGAGGAAATATCTGCGGCACTTTCAAAAGCAGAGGTACTGTCAGAAATAGAGGATATCTACCGCCCGTTCAGACCGAAAAGAAGAACCCGTGCTTCCGCTGCAAAGGAAAAGGGACTTGAACCGCTGGCAGATATTATAATAGCTCAGGGAAATGAAAACCCGGAAAACGTAATTTCACAGTTTGTTGATCCGGAAAAAGGTGTTGAAACTTCTGAGGACGCTCTACAGGGCGCTAAGGATATAATTGCTGAAAACATATCAGACAATGCCGAAATACGCAAGGTACTGAAAAAAATAATACGTCTTAACGCTCTGATAACTGCCAAGGCTGTAGACGAGGAAAAAGACAGCGTATACAAAAACTATTATGAATACAGCGAACCTCTTTCAAGGGCTGCCGGACACAGGATACTTGCCATAAACAGAGGTGAAAAGGAAGGCTTCCTTAAAGCCGGCATAGACACTCCGCCGGAAAAATGCACCGTATTTATGGAGAACCTTCTTATAAAAGGAAAAAGCGGATATTCAGATATAATAAAGGACGCTATAGCTGATTCATACACAAGACTCCTTTTTCCCTCGCTTGAAAACGAAATGAGAAATGATCTGACAGAGAAGGCTGATGAACAGGCTATCGCTCTTTTTGCGCTTAACCTCAGAAATCTGCTTATGCAGCCGCCTGTAAAGGGATTCACTGCAATCGGTCTTGACCCCGGATACCGCACAGGCTGCAAGCTTGCAGTTGTTGACAAGACCGGACGTGTTCTTGATACGGCTGTTATCTATCCGACTCATGGTGAAGCTCAGGTGAAAAAATCAAAAGCTATCCTCAAAAATATGATACATAAATATCAGGCTGGTATCATCGCTATAGGCAACGGTACTGCTTCAAAGGAAACCGAAATGTTTACCGCCGAGTGTATAGGAGAAATTGACGATAAGGTATCCTACATGGTCGTAAGCGAAGCCGGCGCATCCGTTTATTCTGCATCAAAATCGGCGGCAGCTGAAATGCCTGATCTTGATCTTACACTCAGAAGCGCTGTATCCATTGCAAGACGCTTGCAGGATCCTCTTGCTGAACTTGTTAAGATCGAACCGAAGGCTATAGGCGTAGGACAGTATCAGCATGATATGCCCCAGAAACGTCTTAGCGAAGCTCTTGACGGTGTCGTTGAGGACTGTGTAAACAATGTCGGTGCTGACCTCAATACTGCTTCACCGGCTCTGCTTTCGAGAATAGCCGGTATAACAAAAACCGTATCAGGAAATATTGTAGCCTACAGAGAAGAAAACGGCTCTTTCAAATCCCGCGCGGAGCTTAAAAAGGTTCCGAAGCTTGGTCCGAAAGCCTTTGAACAGTGCGCCGGATTCCTTCGTGTCGCAGAAAGCGATGATCCTCTTGACAATACCGCTGTTCATCCCGAATCATATTCAGCGGCTAAAAAGCTTCTTGATATGTGCGGATATACACCTGATGACATTAAGTCCAACAATCTTTCAGACCTTAGTACAAAGGCAAAAAATATAGGACTTGATAAGATATCAGAACAGACGGGCGTTGGCATTCCTACTCTCACCGATATCATAAAAGAGCTTACAAAGCCCGGACGTGATCCCCGTGACGAGCTTCCGCCGCCGCTTCTGAGAACAGATGTACTTGACATAAAGGATCTCAAAGAGGGCATGGAAATAATGGGAACGGTAAGAAACGTCATTGATTTCGGTGCTTTCGTTGATATCGGCGTACATCAGGACGGTCTTGTACACATATCAGAAATAAGCGAAAAGAGGATAAAGCACCCCTCTGACGTTCTAAGCATAGGAGACGTTATTAAGGTACGCATAATTTCAGTTGATCCGGACAAAGGAAGAATTTCTCTGTCTATGAAAAGATAAGGATACAATGATAAAGGATAGGAATAATAAATGAGAAAATATGATATTGCGCTGTTTGATCTTGACGGCACATTGAGCGAGTCGGCACCGGGAATACTTGAATGCGTGAGGATGATCTTTTCTGAAATGAAAAGACCTCTTCCGCCGGAGGAAGAGATCAGAAAATTCATAGGTCCGCCTATGTATGACAGTCTGAAAAGAGTAGGCTTTAACGAGGAGGATGCAAAGGTAGGAGTAGAAATATACAAGCGCAACTTTGTTAAAACAGGGATTTATAAAAATAAAGTATATGACGGTATGTTTCAGGTTCTTGATGAACTCAAATCGGCAGGCGTCAGACTTGGTGTAGCCTCGACAAAATATCAGGTATTCACGGACAGGATAATAAAAATGCTTGAGCTTGACAAGTATTTTGATGTTGTCGGCGGTTCAAACGCTCTTACAGGAAATGCAGAAACAAACGAAAAGCCCCGCAGCAATAAGATCGAAGTGATGAACTACGTCATCAGCGGGCTTAAAGACAGCGGGACTGAAAAGGTCGTTATGGTTGGCGACACAAAATATGATGCGGACGGCGCAGCGCAAACAGGCTGCGGATTTATCGGATGTCTGTTCGGATACGGCACAAAAGAAGAAATGGAAGAATATTATACTACAGGCACTCCTCTTTTTGCGAAAAATCCTTCGGACATAGCCAGTATGATTTTATGTTAATATTATACTAAGCTTTGCTGGGGGAAAACCTTTGTTTGAAAACAAAGAGTTATTCCCCAGACCCCTTTTCTAAAAAAACACAAATCGACTGAATTATGAAGCCTAATCATCAGCATATTTATCCAGTTCAGATTTTAAATATGTAATTATTTCTTCGGAAGCTGTCATCTCCATGACGGCCTCCCTTATTTTATCTGCCTGATCTTTAGTATACGAGGATATCTCCTTGCGTATAGATAGAACAGACGAGGGACTTACGCTGAATTTATCCAGTCCGAAGGATAAAAGCAGCGGCGTCATAAGCCTGTTGGCAGCAGCTTCACCGCACATTTCAACAGGTATACCGGCTCTTTTTGCCGCCCTTATAATGTGCATCACCGATCTCAGGACAGAGGGCTTGAAAACGGAATACAGATAGGACACGTCTGAATTTCCTCTGTCTGCCGCCATAGTATATTGTATCAGATCATTTGTTCCTATGCTGAAAAAGTCCGACTCTCTCGCAAGAAGGTCAGCTATAACACAGGCTGACGGCGTTTCTATCATAACGCCTATGTCAATATTTCTGCAAAAATCTATGCCCTCAGCTTCAAGCTCCTTTTCAGCTTCAGCTGTCATTTTTTTCACAAACATAAGCTCCGACAGATCTGCGATCATAGGCACAAGAATTTTTACATCACCATATGCAGACGCTCTCAGTATTGCCCTCAGCTGTTCTTTCAGTATCTCAGGGTGCTTCATGCAGTATCTGACTGCCCTGACTCCTAAAAACGGATTATCCTCTTCCTTGATTTCAAGATAGGGTACATCCTTATCTCCGCCTATATCGAGAGTTCTTATGACTACCGGACGTCCCTGCATTTTAAGAGCAGCAGCACGGTATACCTCAAACTGTTCTTCCTCAGACGGCGGTGCTTTCCTGTCCATGAACATAAATTCTGTTCTGAAAAGTCCTATCCCTTCCCCATCGCCGCTTATCACCTTATCAACATCCTGAGAATTTCCAACATTACACAGTATAGAATATTGTCTGCCGTCAGAATCCTCGGTGGGCTTTCCTCTGTAATTTTTCAGCAGCTCTGCTTTTTCATCAAACCTTTTCTTCTTTTCTTCATATTCAAAAAGAGTATCACCATCCGGAGACAGAACTATTTTTCCGCTGATTCCGTCCAATACAGCTGTCTGTCCGTTTTTGGCAAGCTGCATAATGCCGTTTGCTCCAAGAACAGCCGGTATTTCCAAAGCTCTGGCAATAATAGCGCAGTGTGAGGTCTCTCCGCCTTTTTCCGTAATGAAGCCTACAACATTTTTCTTGTCCATTCCTGCCGTCATGCTCGGTGTCAGCTCTTTGGCACAAATAATTGTATCAGGCGGAAGACTGCTGAGTACTGTTTCATCCAGTCCGATAAGGTGTTTTATCATCCTTATTTTCAGATCCTCAAGATCAGACGCCCTCTGTTTTGTAAGCTCGTCCTCTCTTGCAGAAAACACACTGATAAACATATTGCATATCTGCTCAACTGCTGATTCTGCACATTCTCCGCCTTTTATCAGCTTTTCAATCTCGTCAGTCAGTACCGGATCTTTCATAATAAGTATATGTCCCCTTATTATTTCAGCTTCCTTTTGTCCTGCCTCAGATTCCAGTTTTTCAGCAAGCTCCTCTGTAACCTTAACAAAGCTGCCGACGGCACTCCTGAGTCTTTGTATTTCTTTTTCAGTATCTCTTATTCTTCGTCTTTCATAAACTATTTTTTGTTCCTTTACGATACGTATCCTGCCAATACCAATACCGCCGGAAACGCCTGTTCCTGTGATCATAAACTCAGACTCCTTCAAATCTGTTTTCAATCAATTCTACAGCCTTGGCAATAGCCTCCAGTTCATCCGGACCATCACATTCTATATCAATTTCACTGCCGCATTTGATACATGCGGCAAGTATACTCAGAAGACTTTTTCCATTCACCTTTGTCCCCTTGAAACGAATAAATACATCGCACTCAAACTTATCCATTTCCTGTGCAAAAACCCCAGCCGGACGAAGGTGAAGACCTTCAGGATTAACTACCACTATCTTGTGTTTTACCATAATTTCCTTTTCCTTTCCGTATATTGTTTCACTATTACATTTGTATTTTCACCAAAATACAGTTAAACCAATCTTCCCGATATATACAAAGATAATTATACACCATTTCAGTCGGAAATAAAATACCTTTTTCTGCAATTTTTATTATTTGTATAAAAGTTTTTCCTGTCAGATAAAAAAGACGTTCAAAGATATTGCAAAATTCATCAAAATGGTATAGAATATAGACATATGTGCCGGCAGTTTTTTGTACAGGGCTATTATGTATAATCAGATTTGTACTTTCCGTTTTCACGCACTTCCGGCAAAATTATACTATTATCCTGTGGAGGGGTTTCTCATGGCTGCTAAATTTGAACAGATTGCCGGCAACGACGAAATATTCAACAACAAAGAGTATCAGGCTGACGCTATTATTTTCAATACTATCGAATCAGCACGCACTACTCAGAATCACAAGATATATTCAGATCACAAAAATGTTATAATACTTTTTTCAAACAATAGTCCCCGCATCTGGCTCTGGACTTCCGATGCGATAAAAGACGATACCAATAAGCTTATAGATATATGCCGTTTTCTTCGTGACAGCAATGTTCCCAAAGCCGAAATATACCTTAAAGAAGAAGTGTCCTCTGTTTTTTCGGATCTTTATGCGCTGACTACTCTCGAAATAAATTACAGCGTCAAGGACGAATTTTCTCTTGCAGTGTATATTCACAGCTGTAAGGGCGAAGCAGTTCATCCTGCCCTTGACAATGACGAAGAGATAATTCACATCGACAAAAACAATGAAACGCACAGAAAGCTTGTTTTTGAATTTTACAAGCAGCTTGAAAATGAGTTCAACTGGACCGGAAAGCTGGAGCGCAAGGTCAATGAATACCTCAACATGGATTTCTTTGCCCTCGTTAAAAACGGCAAAATGATTGCAAACGCTGTAATAGGCGGACAGACGGAACAATATCTGCGTATCAAGTCTGTAGCCGTTTTAGCAGATGAAAGACGCAAGGGATATGGGTACAAGATGTGTCTTTTTGCTCTGGACAAGATAAGAGAAAAAGGACTTACGCCCATACTCTATACTCATGTCGGCAACAAATCAGCTGTAGCACTGTGGAACAAATCCGGATTTAATGTAAAGGAGAAGCTCTATCTCCTTAAAATAGAAAACGATGACTGAGTAAGGATTTTATAGAAAGCATAATTGATATAGTTCCATTATCATTCAGAGGAACGGCAATGCAGTTATCAGTTGTAAGTTATAAGCTCAAAGCAGCGGCATATCAGGCTTTTTTTCTTCTTTTGTCGTTTTAAAGCTTCCTCTCCTGTCATTCTGAGGAGCGGGGGTGTTGTTAAGAATGGGGATGCTTTCTGACTTGCCGGTAATGATGCGCTCTTATTTTTTCAAAAACTAAGCGACGAAGAATCTTTACTGTTACGTTGGTTTTATGAAAAAGATCCTTCTCTGCGCTCAGGATGACAAAAGGGGCACTCAGAATGACAGAAAAGGAAAAAAGTAAATTAAACTGAAAACCGATGACTTATAGCTTACAACTTTACTTTTAAACAAAAAGGTCTTGAAATTTGTTTTTTGATATGATATAATAGATGTCGGTAGGTGCCGGTGTGGCGAAATCGGCAGACGCAAGGGACTTAAAATCCCTCGGTAGTTAATACCGTACCGGTTCAAGTCCGGTCACCGGCA